>NZ_JBHNYP010000021.1:0-52324 GCF_054960655.1 Micrococcus sp. PSi08
GTCAGGTCATGGGCGCATGGGGCAGAAACGTCTTCCAGAACGACACGGCGCTGGACATCGTGGACGAGGTCCTCGACGGTACCTTCGACCTCGACGAGTTCCGCAGGAACTTCCGTCGCGACGAGGACGAGGGCTACCTGACCGCGAGCCAGGGCGCCGCACTCCTCACCCTCGGGGCGCTCGTGCGGATCGCTCGGAACGAGGACCACGCGGACCTCGAGGCCCTGCTCGAGCACGCGGAGGCGGACGAGGTGGACCTCACCGCCTTCATCGGCCAGTTCTCGGACGAGGACATCGAGACCCTGCGCGAGCTGATCGGCGTGGTCATCCGCGAGCCCTCCTGCTCCGAGCTCTACCAGCTCTGGGAGGAGTCCGGGGAGCTCGAGCAGTGGCTCGAGTACTCCCGCGAATGCCTGCCCTGACCGGCCGGCCGGCCGGCCGGGGTGGACCCGGCTCGGCCGGCCCCGCCCCGGCTCACCGCGCGTAGCGGGTGAGCCGCAGCGAGTTCAGCACCACGAGCACGCTCGAGGCCGCCATCGCGCCGCCGGCGATCATCGGGTTGAGCAGGCCCAGGGCCGCGACC
Source organism: Micrococcus sp. PSi08 (assembly GCF_054960655.1). NCBI lineage: Bacteria > Bacillati > Actinomycetota > Actinomycetes > Micrococcales > Micrococcaceae > Micrococcus > Micrococcus sp. PSi08. The sequence goes on from NZ_JBHNYP010000021.1 coordinate 584, forward strand.
GGGATGCCGAGCACGTTGTAGGCGAACGCCCAGAACAGGTTCATCCGGATGATCCCCAGCGTGCGGCGGCTCAGGTCGAGCGCCTGGACCACCTGGTGCAGGTCGTCGCCCATCACGGTGATCTGCGCGGCCTCGCGGGCCACGTCCGTGCCGGAGCCCATCGCGATGCCCATGTCCGCGGCAGCCAGGGCCGGGGCGTCGTTGACGCCGTCGCCGACCATGGCCACCACGTGACCCTCGGACTGGAGCCGGCGGACCACGTCCACCTTGTCCTCGGGGCGCACGCCGGCCACCACGTCCTCGGCCGGGATCCCGACGGCGGCCGCCACCTGGGTGGCGACGGCGGCGTTGTCCCCGGTCACCAGCAGCGGGCGCAGGCCGAGCTCCTTGAGCCGGGCGATGGCGTCCGCCGAGGTCTCCTTCACGGTGTCCCGCACGGACAGGACGCCCGCCACGCGGCCGCCGACCGCGACCCACACGGCCGTGGCGCCGGCCTGCTCCGCCGCCTCGAACGCGGCACGGTGCTCGGCGGGGATGCCGCCGTCGAGGGCGGTCTCGAGGACGGAGCCGCGGCCGACGGCCACGCGGACCGGATCCGGGCCGGCGGCGCCGTGCGCGCCGGAGCCGAGGGCGCCGTCGTCGTGGGGGAGGGCGACCAGCCCGGACACGCCGCCGCCGGCCGTGGAGGCGAAGTCCGCCACGCCGGGCACGGTCAGGCCGCGCTCCTCGGCGCCGGCCACGATCGCGCGGGCGATCGGGTGCTCGGACCCGCGCTCGACGGCGGCCGCCAGGGTCAGCAGGACGTCGGCGGCCTGGTCCGGCGCCGTTTCGTCAACGAAAGCGCTCCGGGAGGCGCCCGTTTCGGCCACGAAAGCGGGGTCGAGGACGAGCACGTCCGCCAGCGCCATGCGGCCCTCGGTCACGGTGCCGGTCTTGTCCAGCACGATCGTGTCCACGGTGCGCGAGTCCTCGAGCACCTCGGGGCCGCGGATGAGGATGCCCAGCTGCGCGGCGCGGCCGGTGCCGGCCAGCAGGCCGACCGGGGTCGCCAGGCCGAGGGCGCACGGGCACGCGATCACGAGCACGGCCACGCCGGCGCGCAGCGCGGACGGCAGGTCGCCGGTCACGATCATCCACACCGCGAAGGTCAGCACGGCGATCCCGAGCACGATCGGCACGAACACGGCGGAGATGCGGTCGGCCAACCGGGCCACGCGCGCCTTGCCGGTCTGCGCCTCGGAGACGAGCCGCCCCATCTGGGCGAGCGTCGTGTCCGAGCCGACCCGCGTCGCGCGGGCCACGAGCCGGCCCGAGGTGTTCAGGGTGGCGCCGGTGAGGGCGTCCCCGGGGCCGACCTCCACGGGCACGGACTCGCCGGTGAGCAGGGAAGCGTCCACGGCCGAGGTGCCCTCGAGCACCTCGGCGTCCGTGGGCACCTTCTCGCCGGGGCGGATCAGCACGACGTCGCCCGGCGCGAGGGACTCGGCGGGCACCGTGCGCTCGGCGTGGGTCTCGGGGTCGTAGAGGGTGGCCTGGGCCGCGCCCAGGTCCAGGAGGGCGCGCAGCGCGGCGCCGGCCTCACGCTTGGCGCGGGCCTCGAGCCAGCGGCCCAGCAGCAGGAACGTGGTGATGACCGCGGCCGTCTCGAAGTACAGGCTGTGGTGGGCCATCTCCGCCATGGTCCCGCCCACGTGGGCGGTCATGTCCGGCGCCAGGATCAGCTCCACGGCCGAGTACACGAAGGAGACGAGCACGCCCACGGACACGAGGGTGTCCATCGTGGACGAGCCGTGCCGGGCCGCGCGGAACGCCGCCGAGTGGAACGGCCACGCCGCCCACAGCGCCACGGGCGCCGCCAGGGCGAACGCGACCCAGCCCCAGTGCGGGAACTGCAGCGCCGGGACCATGGAGATCAACACGAGCGGCACCGTCAGCACCGCCGCGCCGATCAGGCGCGGCGTGAGCACGTCCTCACTCGGACCGTGGGCCATGTGGTCGTGGTGGTCCACGCCGTCATGGTCCGCGGCGTGGCCCTCGCCGTGGTCGGAGGTGTGCGCGTGCCCGGCGTGTCCCGCGTGTCCCGCGTGCCCGGCCTGGCCGGCCGGCGGGGCGGGACGGCGCACCGTGGCGCCGTACCCGGCCTTCTCGACGGCGGCCACGAGCTCCTCGTCCGACACGCCGGCGGGCGCGGTGACGGTGGCCTGTTCGAGCGGCAGGTTCACGGACGCCGTGACGCCCTCGAGCTTGCCCAGCTTGCGCTCGACGCGACCCACGCACGAGGCGCAGGTCATGCCGGTGACGTCCAGGTCGACGCGGCGGGTGGTCTCGGTTTGCGGGCCGGCCGGGGTGGAGGAGGCGGGGTGGGTCATGGGTCAGGCCCCCACCAGCGTGTAGCCGGCCTCCTCGACGGCGGCGCGCGCGGCGGCGGGGTCGAGGGGGGCCTCGGAGGTGACGGTGGCGGTGGAGACGCCACCGGAGTTCAGGTCCACGTCCACGGCGGAGACGCCGGCGATCTCGCCGAGCTCCTCCTGGACGGAGGCGACGCAGTGGCCGCAAGTCATGCCGGTGATCTTCAGGTCGGTGGTGGTCATCTCGTGCTCCTCGTGCGGTGGTGGGTGGGCGACGGCGCCGGTCAGCGCAGCAGGCGGCCGAGGGCGGCCGTCGCCTCGGCGACCTTCTCGTCGATGAGCTCGGTGCGGCCTTCCGCCTCGGCCTGCACCGCGGCCTCCGCCACGCAGTGACGCAGGTGCTCCGAGGTGAGGTTCAGGCTGAGGGACTGCAGCGCCTTCGTGACGGCGGCGACCTGCGTGAGGACGTCGATGCAGTACACGTCCTCGTCCACCATGCGGTGGAGGCCGCGCACCTGCCCCTCGATGCGGCGCAGTCGAGCGAGGTGCTTCGCCTTGTCCCGGTGCACCTCGTGCGGGGGCCGGTGGCCGTCGCAGGCGTCCGCCGCGGCGGACGGAAGGGGCGAGGCGGCGGCGGGCGCCGTCGTCGTGCTGTCCGTGCTCATACCCCCTGTTCTATACCCCAGGGGGGTATAGGTCAAGGGGTCGGCCGACGCGGGTGCCCTCCTCCGGCAGCGGGGTGGCGGCTTCGCCCAGATCGGCGATCAGGCCGCGGACCTCCAGGTCCAGGGCGTCGCGCACGCCGCGCACCTGCTCGAGGCTCATGCCGCGGATCGACGGCACGGACCACTTCTGCACCTGCGCGCCCTCGGGGATCTCGAACGGATCCGCGCCGTCGAAGAGCACCACGATCTCGGCGGCCCGGAGCACGTCCGGGTCCAGGCCCTTGGTGTACGTGTGGTGCAGCGGGATGCCGATCTCGTTCATCGCCTCGAACGCGGTGGAGATGACCTCGCCGGCGGGCTCCGTGCCGGCCGAGCGGGCCCTGACCTCGCCGTGGGTGCGGTTCTCGAGCAGGGCCGCGGCCATCTGCGAGCGGCCGGCGTTGCCGTGGCAGACGAACAGCACACGCGGGTGGCGGGACTCGATGCTGCCCTGGTTGATCGCCCTGGCGCGCAGGCGCGAGGCGGCATGCTGCACCGAGATGGTCGGCAGCATCTCCGGGTGGCGGCTCGTCGCGGCGAGCTCGGCGTAGGAGTCGAACAGGACCTGACGCGCCGTCGCCTCGTCGGCCACGCCGGGGAAGCGCGCCATCAGCGGCCGGACCTCGCGCTCCAGCACGTGCGCGGCCATCCCGTGCGGCACGGGGTCCACCGGGGCGAGGGTGTCCGGCGCGGCCGTCGTGTCCAGCGGCATGTCGTCCACCGCCGGTGCGTGATCGGCGTGGGGGTCCGGGGGGATGGGGGCCATGATGCGAGTCCTCCGGGGAAGGCGGTCGGCTGAACGCGAGGTGAACGGGTGCCCCCACCCTGCGACGTCGGGTGTGCCGGCGCAAGCCTTGACGGGATCCCTCCGCGCCCGACGACGCTGCTCGCCGCCGTCGTCGGGGCGGTGGCCGACGCCCGGGCCCGGAGCGGGGGTCCGCCGAGGTGGGAGAGAATGGGGGCCATGTCTGTCCGCTCCCTGCTCCCGGACCTCGGCACCCCCGCGACCGGGACCCCCGAGGCCGCCGTCCCCCCGTTCGCCCGGGCGGTGCTGTGGGCGCACGGGGACGACGCGTGGCGGGGCGAGGGCGGCTGGACCGTGCTCCTGGACGGCACCGACCGGCTCCGCCGGCTCTCCGCGCTGTGGCAGGCCGCCGTCGCCGGGCGACCGGACCCGACGGCCCCGCTGCGGGGCTGGATCTCCTCGACCTTCGCCGACGACTCGCCCGAGCCCGCGGTCCTGCGCATCCCCGCGGATCTGCGCCGCGCCACGCCGTCCGGCGTGCGGGACGTGGCCCAGCACATGGACGCGGACGCGCTCGCAGCCGCCGTCGCCGCGGACCGTGGAGCCCGGCTGCTGGCCGACGGCGCGGTGCCCCTGCCCGCCGACGTCGCCGACCGTGCCTGGGACGACGCCGGCTACGCGGCCGGGGTGCGCGAGCTGCTGACGCGGATGGCCGACTCGGGCGGGGAGCTGGCGAAGGTCGTGATCAGCCGCACGATGACCGTCCCCGCGGACGACGCCGACCTGTGGCGGGCGATCGGGGCCCTGCGCCGCGAGTACCCGCAGACCTGGGTGTTCGCCGTCGGCGGGCTGCTGGGCGCCACGCCCGAGGTCCTCGCCACGCGGCACGCGGGGCTCGTGGGCTCGCGGGTGCTGGCGGGGTCCATGCCGCGCGGCGCGGACGAGGAGGAGGACGCCGCGCTGCGGGAGCGTCTGGCCTGTGATCCGCGGCTGGCGGAGGAGCATCGCTGGGCGGCGCGGTCGGTGCTGGACGCGCTGGCGCCCGTCGTCGACCTCGCCGATGACGACCCCGCGCCCACCGTCCTGACCCTGCCGAACGTGCACCACCTGGCCACGTCCGTGCGCGGCCGGCTGCGGGATGGGCGGGGGACCGTGCTGGACGTGGTGGCCGCGCTGCATCCGACGGCGGCCGTCGGCGGGACCCCCACGCCGGACGCGGTGAGGGTGATCGCGGAGGTCGAGCCCGTGGACCGCGGCCGCTATGCGGGCCCGGTCGGGTGGCTCGACCAGGACGGCGACGGCGAGATCGCCCTGGCGCTGCGCTGTGGCCAGCAGGTGCCCGGCGGGGTGCGGCTGCAGGCCGGGGGCGGGATGGTCCCGGGAGCGGTGCCCGAGGAGGAGGTCACGGAGATCCGGGCCAAGTTCCTGCCGATGCGCCGAGCGCTGGGCGTCGCCGAGGACTGAGGCCTCCCGTGCCGGTCGCGCTTTCGTTCGGGAAATGGCGGCGTGTCGCGGTGCTTTCGTTCGGGAAACGGCGTCGCACGCCGGATTCGCGTGGGCGGCGATGGAACGGCGTCCAGGAGCGGAGGTGCCGGATGGCCGCATCAGCAAGGAGCGGTGACGCCGTTTCTCGAACGAAAGCGTCCGGGGAGGCGAGAAGACCCGCCGGCCACGGCCCCTCGCGGGGCGGGCCGACGGGTCTTCGCGTCGGTGTGGGGGATCAGGCGGCGACGGCCATCGCCTCGTGGGCCGGCGTCGCGGCCTGGAGGCGGCGGGTGGCCTCGCGCTCGGCGAGGGCCGGCAGGAAGGTGGTGATGCGGGCGCCGCGCTTGAGGTCGGCGACGACCTCGCGGACGACCGAGCGGACGGTCTCGGCGGTGACGGTGCCCTCGAAGCGGCGGAGGAGGGTCTCCTCGACGCGCTGGAGCACGTGGCGCTGCATGAGGGGGCTCGGGGCGGTGGGCAGGTGGTGGCTGGTCGTGTTGATGCTCACGGTGAGCACCTCCTTCGGTTGCCGGACCACGAGTCCGGCGGATCGTCGCGGCGGGGCCGCGGGTGATGAGTTCGGTGGAGTCCCGACCTCGCGTTCCGTAAACGCTAGGTGAACTGCTTGTGAACAAGTTTACAGATTTCCTCCCAGAGTGCAACTCCGTGTTCACCAACGTGACCTGTGACACCCTGTCGTGCATGCCTGCATGGCGCGAAATCGGCGCAATCATGCAGTTTTCGGGTCGAGGTGCCACGGGCGGCAGGCGGACGGCAAGGTGAACAAAAGGTGAACAGCACCGTTCATCTTCGCCCCCTGCCCCTCCGCCCGGCCCGGTGCGAGGCTAGGACCATGCGTCCCGCCCGCCACTCCGCCCCGACCTCCGCGGCCGCCCTCGCCCGCGAGACCGTGATCCTCGCCGGCGCCGGCGCGGCGATCCTGCTCCAGGTGGCGCACCGGCCGGTGGGGGCCGGCGTCGCCGTCCACTCCCGGTTCACCGAGGACCCGATGCGCCGGCTCCGCCACACGCTCGCCTACATCTACGCGGTCACCCTCCCCGAGGCCGCGCCGTTGCGCGACGCGGTCGTCGACCGGGTGCGGGCGGCGCACCGCCCGGTCCGCGGGCTCGACGCCGGAGGCCACCCCTACGACGCCGCCGACCCGGACGCCCAGCTCTGGGTGGCCGCCACCCTCTATGCGATGGGGGAGCAGGTGCGCCGCCGGATGTGGGGCGCCCTCGACGCCGAGGACGCCGACCGCCTCTACCGCGGGTACGCCCCGCTCGCCACGAGCCTCGAGGTCCCCGCCTCCGCCTGGCCGGTCGACCGCGCGGCGTTTGCGGACTACTGGGACGACCGGGTGGCCCGGCTCGAGGTCACGGACGACGCGCGGCGGGTCGCCGCCGACCTGTTCTCCGGCCAGGGCGTCCCCGCGCCGCTGCGGGCGGCTATGCCCCTGGCCCGGTTCGTCACCGCCGGTCTCCTCCCAGGCCGCGTGCGCGCCGGCCTCGGCTGGTCCTGGACCGGGCGGGACTCCGTCCGGGAGGCATGCCTCTGGGGGCTGGCGCGCACCCTGTACCGGCCGCTGCCGGCGACGGTGCGCGGCGTCGTCGTGGGCTGGGTCCTGCGGGGGCTGCCCCGGACGCGGGAGCCGCGTGGCGCCGTCGTCGCGGAGGCGACCCGCCGCGATGTCCGCCCCGTCTGGGAGAATGGTGCCGATGTCTGACTACCAGCCCCGCCGCCCCGGATCGAAGCCCACCCCGAACCGCCAGAGGGACCGCGCCGGCAAGCCGGCCCTCGGCCGCCCCGAGCGCGGCCTGATCGACGAGTCCGAGGCGCGCCAGCTCGCCGAGGACCGAGAGCGCATGCGCCGCGCCGGCGTCGGCCACCAGCTCTCCGCGCCCAAGCGCCGCGAGGCCGCCACCGCCGAGCGCCCCCAGGTGATGCCGAAGACCGAGGGCTGGACCCAGCCGATGGGCCCGGACGGCCGACCGCAGCTGCAGTTCAAGCAGCCGCGCGTCTCCCAGCCGCCCACCCACCTGGCCGACCTCACGCTGAAGGAACGGCAGGAGAAGGCCAAGGAGATCGGGCTGCCGGCGTTCCGCGCCAAGCAGCTCTCGGTGCACTACTTCGAGCACTACACCACCGATCCGGAGCAGATGACGGACCTGCCCAAGGACAAGCGGGAGGCGATCGCGGAGGCGTTCTTCCCGCCGCTGCTCACCGAGGTCCGGCGCATGGAGACCGACCGCGGGGACACCGTCAAGTTCCTGTGGCGGCTGTTCGACGGCGCGCTCGTGGAGTCCGTGCTCATGCGGTACCCCGGCCGCGTGACGCTGTGCGTGTCCAGCCAGGCCGGCTGCGGGATGAACTGCCCGTTCTGCGCCACGGGCCAGGCCGGGCTGACCCGCAACATGTCCACGGCGGAGATCGTGGAGCAGATCGTGCTGGCCAACCAGGTGATCGCCCAGGGCGGACTGGGCGGCAAGCGCAAGGACGGCGGGCACGACGCCGACCGCGTCACCAACGTCGTGTTCATGGGCATGGGTGAGCCCCTGGCCAACTACAAGCGCGTGATGGCCGCCGTGCACCGCATGGTGGACCCCTCGCCCGAGGGTCTGGGCATGTCCGCGCGGAACATCACGCTGTCCACTGTGGGCCTGGTGCCGGCCATCCGGAAGCTGGCCGAGGAGGGCGTGCCGCTGACGTTCGCGCTGTCCCTGCACGCGCCGGACGACGAGCTGCGCGACGAGCTGATCCCCGTGAACTCACGCTGGAAGGCGGACGAGGCGATCGACGCCGCGTACGACTACTTCGTGGCCACCGGGCGCAGGGTGTCCATCGAGTACGCGCTCATCAAGGACATGAATGACCACGCGTGGCGCGCCGACCTGCTGGCCAAGAAGCTCAACGCCCGGGGCAAGGGCTGGGTGCACGTGAACCCGATCCCGCTGAACCCGACGCCGGGCTCCATCTGGACCGCCTCGGAGAAGGACGTGACGCGCGAGTTCGTGGACCGGCTCAACGCCGCCGGCATCCCCACCACCCTGCGCGACACCCGTGGCAAGGAGATCGACGGCGCATGCGGCCAGCTGGCGGCCGAGGACGTCGACTGACCTGCCGAGGCCCCGCGCGCGGCGCCCACCGGCCCGTCCTCGGGCAAGCCGCGGGGCCGGCGTCGGGGAGCGCCGTCAGAAGCGGACGGTCTCGCTGTCGCCCGGCTCGGCGGTCCCGCCGGTGACCTTGGCCTTGACCAGCTCGACGGCGGTGGCCACCGCGCCCGGGGACTCCCAGAACTGGGCGGTCTGCACGTCCACGCGCACGAGCACGATCTGCGGATCCTCGGGGCTCGAGCCCTCACCGAAGAAGGCCTCGGTGGCCGGGTTCCAGAACTCCTTCTTGCGCGCGTCGTCGCGGACGAGCTGACCGTGGCCCGCGAGGGAGGCCCAGAAGTCCTTGTCCTGCACGGCGACGTTGACCGGGCGCTGCGGAGCGTCCGCGGCGACGTCGGAGGTGGCGCGCGTGAGGAACCAGAGCGTGCCGCCGTCCTCGGCCTGTTGCAGGCCCATCGGGCGGGTGACGAGCGTGCCGTCCCGCTCAGCGGTGGTCAGCATGCAGACGTTCACCTTCGCGAGCTTCTCGAGCAGACGGGCGCGGGGATCCTGGGTGCCCATGGCGTGACTCCTTCGTCGTCGGGTGCCGGCGCCCTGATGTGGCCACCGGCTCGTACCACCGACCCTAGGCACGGCCAGGCGGGTCCTGACCAGCGCTCAGCGGCGCACAGCCGCGGCGAGCCAGTCGACGGCGAGGGCGTAGCCCTGGACGCCCGCCCCGGCGATCACGACGTCGGCGACGGCGGAGACGTGCGAGTGGTGCCGGAACGCCTCGCGCCGGTGGACGTTGGAGATGTGCACCTCGGCGATCGGCCGGTCGACGGCGGCGAGGGCGTCGCGGATCGCGATGGAGGTGTGCGAGTACCCGGCGGGGTTGATGAGGACGCCAGCGTGGGAGGTGCGGGCCTCCTGGATCCAGTCGATGAGCTCGCCCTCGTGGTTGGACTGTCGGAAGTCCACGGTCAGCCCGTGCTCGGCCGCGCGGGCCTCGGTGAGCGCACGGACGTCGTCGAGGGTGGCCGTGCCGTAGACCTCGGGCTCGCGGGTGCCGAGCAGGTTCAGGTTGGGGCCGTTGAGCACGAGCAGGGGCAGGGCGGTAGTGGCGGTCATGCGGTCAGTCTAGGAAGCGACGACGACGGCTCCCGTCTCGGCCACGACAGTGCGTGGAAGGCGCCCGTTTCCCGAACGAAAGTGCCGGGACACGCCGCCGTTTCCCGAACGAAAGCGGGGTGGGGCGGAATAGGTGCGGCGGGGTGTCCGTTGTGGTCGGCAGGACGATCGCCGGCGTGAGCGCGTCGGCCCCGCTGACGAAAGGACCCACCGTGGCCACCAAGGACCTGACCCTCGAGGAGTTCGGCTCCACCGTCGCCGAGAACGACACCGTGCTCGTGGACTTCTGGGCCGGCTGGTGCGGCCCGTGCCGCCAGTTCGCCCCCGTGTTCGAGGCCGCCTCGGAGAAGCACGACGACGTCGTGTTCGCCAAGGTCGACACGGAGGACCAGCAGCAGCTGGCGGCGATGGCCGGCATCACCTCCATCCCCACGCTCATGGCCTTCCGCGGCGGCGTGCTCGTGTTCTCCCAGGCCGGCGCCCTGCCGGGCACCGCGCTCGAGCAGCTGCTCGACCAGGTCAAGGGCCTCGACATCGCAGAGGTCCGCCGCCTGGCCGAGGAGCAGCAGGGCCAGCAGGGCGACGCCGAGCCGGGGCAGGACGAGGCCGTGCAGTCCACCGCCGCCCACCTCGACGACGTCAACGGCCGCTGACGGCCCGCGCGGCGTCGCCGCGCCGGCCGCTCACCGCGGGTCGAACGCCCCCTGCTGCCACTGCTCCACGAGCCACGGGCTGAACGCCCGGGGGACGGCGGCCAGGGCGGCGGCCAGATCGGCCGGCTCCACCCAGCACCACTCCGCGACCTCGTCCCGCTCCGGGGCGGGGTCGCCGTGCATCCGGGCCCGGAACACCGGGCAGATCTCGTGCTCCTCCATGCCGGAGGCGTCCGCGGCCCGGTAGCGGAAGTCGGGGAGCACCTCGACGACGTCGGACACCTCCACGCCCAGCTCCTGCGGGGCGCGGCGCAGCACGGCCTCCGCGGGGGACTCGCCGGGGCCGGGGTGCCCGCAGAACCCGTTGGTCCACACCCCGGGGAACGCCGCCTTGCCCAGCGCCCGGCGGGTGAGCAGGAACCGGTCGGCCTCGTCGTACACGTGACAGGAGAAGGCCAGGTGCAGGGGCGTGCCGCCGTCCTCGGTGCGGCGGTGGACCGTGGCCTTGGCCTCCGTGCCCACGGCCTCGCCCGCCGGGGACAGCAGGACCACGCGCTCGACGTCGTCGGGGCCTGCGACCGGGACGTCCGAGGCCGCCATCCACGGTCGGGCGACGGGGGAGGGGTGGTCGTGCGGGGAGGGCGTGGCCGGGGTCTGCATGCCTCTCAGTGTGGCAGGCGAGCCGGGCCGCCCATCAGATGTGGGCCATGTCACCCCGGCCCGATCCTGATGGCCGGGCGTGGCTAGAGTGCTGAGGTCGGCGCCACACCCCGGCGCGTCCCACGTCACTCGAGGAGAGCACCCCCATGGCCTTCGCCGCCCTGTCCCGTTCCGCCCGTCTTGCCGGCCTGTCCGCTGCCGCGCTGCTGGCCCTCACCGCGTGCGGCGGTCAGGACTCGTCCGACGCCGACGCGTCCGCCTCGACGACGGCGCCCGCCTCCGCGTCCGCGCAGGGTGCGGAGTCGTCGTCCGCCTCGGCGTCGTCGCTGTCCGCGGCCCCGGCCGACTACGAGGCCGGCACGTGCTTCACCGCCCCGCTCGGCGCCCGTGACCTGTCCTCCTTCGAGACCACCGACTGCGAGGGCGCCCACACCGCGGAGTACCTGTGGGCCGTGCCGGCCGTGGCCGAGGGCGAGGAGGCCGACCCGGCCGCCGCCCAGACCTGCACCGCCCAGGCCCAGCGCCTGAGCGAGGAGAAGGAGGACCAGCTGAACGGGGCCGTCCTGACCTCCTCCGAGCTGGGCAACTACGGCACCGACGAGAAGCACTGCGTCGTGTACGGGGTCTCCGGTGAGTGGGAGGGTCAGATCGTGGACCCGGAGATCACCCTGGAGACGGCGTCCGCCGACGCCTGATCCCGACGGCGGCCCCGTGCGTCGTGAGATCGCGCCGCCCGGGACCGCCGCGCATGGACGCGGGACCGGCGAGGCCCGTAGTGTCTTCTGCGTCCAGAAGTTAGACGGTCGAACAGATGCGGCGGTCGGTGCCGCGTCGTGTCCGCCACCGAGGAGGCGCCATGGGTGAAGCGAGGACGGGCGGCGAGGCCGCGCTCTCCGGGGTGACCGCCGAGCTGGACGCCGCGCTCCGACATGCCGCGGCCCAGGCACCCGGATCCGCCGCCTTCGCCGAGCTGCTCGACTCGCTCCACGTCCATGTGGGCGCCGGCAAGCTCATCCGCCCCCGTCTCGTCGAGCTCGGCTGGCGCCTGGCGACCGCCGACCCGGTCCCTCCGTCCGGCCGCGCTGCCGTCGACCGACTCGGGGCCGCCTTCGAACTGCTGCACACCGCGCTGCTCGTCCACGACGACGTCATCGATCGGGACGTGCTGCGGCGCGGCCAGCCCGCCGTGCACGCCTCCGCCCGGCACCGCCTCGAGGCCCGCGGGGTGCCCGCCGCGGACGCCGCCCACGCCGGGGTCGCCGTCGCCCTCATCGCGGGGGACGTCCTGCTCACCCAGGCGTTCCGGCTCGCCGCCACCTGTGCCGCCGACACCGCCCGGGCCGCCGAGGCCGCCGCCGTCGTCTTCGACGCCGCCGCCGTGACTGCGGCCGGCGAGCTCGAGGACGTGCTCCTGGGGCTGTCCCGCCACACCGGTGAGGAGCCCGATCCCGACCGCATCCTCGCCATGCAACGGCTCAAGACGGCGCACTACACGGTCGGCGCGCCCCTGCGCGCCGGCGCCCTCCTGGCCGGGGCGGATCCCGACCTCGCCCGGGCGATGGGCGAGGCCGGCGCCGACCTCGGCGCCGCCTACCAGGTGATCGACGACGTCCTCGGCGTGTTCGGCGATCCCGGGGAGACCGGCAAGTCCGCCGACGGCGACCTGCGCGAGGGCAAGGCCACCGTGCTCACCGCCCACGGCCGCCGCATCCCCGCCGTCCGCGCCCTGCTCGACGCGGGCCCGGCCACCCCCGCGGACATCGAGGCCGCCCGCCGCGCCCTCGAGGCGGCCGGTGCCCGGGAGCACGCCCTCGACGTCGCCGCCGAGCTCACCGTCCGCGCCCGCGAGCGCATCGCGGCCCTGCCCCTGGACGAGACGGTCCGGGCGGAGTTCGCCGACGCCTGCCACGCCGTGCTGACCCGGAGGTCCTGAGATGGCCGCGCCCACCCCGAGCCCTGCCGCGCTGTACACGCGGACGGCCCACACCGCAGCGGCCCAGGTGATCCGCCGCTACTCCACGTCCTTCTCCTGGGCCTGCCGCACCCTGCCCCGGCAGGCACGCCAGGACGTGGCCACGATCTACGCCATGGTCCGCGTCGCCGACGAGGTGGTCGACGGCGTCGCGGTGGCCGCCGGGCTCGACGAGGCCGGGGTCCGCGCCGCCCTGGACGACTACGAGCGGGCGTGTGAGGCCGCGATGGCGTCGGGCTTCGCCACCGACCCGGTCCTGCACGCCTTCGCCGACGTGGCCCGTCGCCACGGCATCACCCCGGAGCTGACCCGTCCCTTCTTCGCCTCCATGCGCGCGGACCTGGGGATCCGCGAGCACGGCGCCGAGTCCCTGGACGCCTACATCCACGGCTCGGCCGAGGTGGTGGGGCTGATGTGCCTGCAGGTCTTCCTCTCCCTCCCCGGCACGCGGGCCCGGACCCCGGGCCAGCGGCAGGAGCTGCGCGCGCAGGCCTCCCGGCTGGGGGCGGCGTTCCAGAAGGTCAACTTCCTCAGGGACCTGGCCGCGGACCACCACGAGCTGGGCCGCACCTACCTGCCCGGTGCCGCACCGGGCGTGCTCACCGAGGCCCGCAAGGCCGAGCTCGTGGCCGAGGTCCGCGCCGACCTCGACGCCGCCCTGCCCGGCATCCGTGTCCTGGACCCCGGGGCCGGGCGCGCCGTGGCCCTGGCGCACGGACTGTTCGCGGCCCTGGTGGACCGGATCGAGGCGACCCCGGCGGCCGAGCTGGCCCACCGCCGTGTCCGGGTGCCGGACCATCAGAAGGCCCGGATCGCCGCCCGCGTCCTGGCACGGGGCCGCCGGGGAGGCCGCCGATGAGCGCCCGGGACACCGCTCTCGGCCCGCGCACCGTGGTGGTGGGCGGCGGTTTCGCCGGACTGGCCACGGCGGGCCTGTTGGCCCGCGACGGGCACCGGGTGACGCTGCTGGAGCGCGGCGCCGTCCTGGGCGGCCGTGCCGGACGCTGGTCTGAGGCGGGGTTCACCTTCGATACCGGGCCCTCCTGGTACCTGATGCCCGAGGTGATCGACCGCTGGTTCCGCCTCATGGGGACCTCCGCCGCCGAACGGCTGGACCTGCGCCGTCTGGACCCCGGCTACCGGGTGTACTTCGAGGGGCACCTCCACGAGCCCCCCGTGGACGTGCGCACCGGCCACGCGGAGACGCTGTTCGAGTCCCTCGAGCCCGGCGCCGGGCGCCGGCTGCGGGCCTACCTCGACTCCGCGTCCCGGATCTACGGGCTCGCCAAGGAGCACTTCCTCTACACGGACTTCCGCCGGCCGGCCGCCCTGGCCCACCCGGACGTCCTGCGCGCCCTGCCGGCCCTCGGGCCCCAGCTGCTGGGGGGCCTGCGCTCCCACGTGGCGGCCCGCTTCCAGGATCCCCGGCTGCGCCAGATCCTGGGCTACCCGGCGGTCTTCCTCGGCACGTCCCCCGACCGTGCCCCCGCCATGTACCACCTGATGTCCCATCTGGACCTCGCCGACGGCGTGCAGTACCCCCTCGGCGGGTTCGCGGCCCTCGTGGACGCCATGGCGGAGGTCGTGCGTGAGGCCGGTGTGGAGATCCGCACCGGGGTCGAGGCGACCGCCGTGGAGGTCGTGGACCGTCCCGCCCCCGCCGGCCGCCTCGGACGCCTGGCCGCCCGCCTGCCCAGGCCGGGAGCAGCCCGCGGGGACGAGGGCCGACGTCGCCGCCCGGGCCAGGTGACCGGCGTCGCCTGGCGGTCCGACGACGGCGCCGCGGGACGCCTCGACGCCGATGTGGTGGTGGCCGCCGCGGACCTGCACCACGTGCAGACCCGTCTGCTGCCTCCCGGCCGGCGCGTCGCGGAGTCCACGTGGGACCGGCGCGACCCCGGTCCCTCCGGCGTGCTCGTGTGCGTGGGGGTGCGCGGATCCCTGCCCCAGCTGGCCCACCACACCCTGCTGTTCACGGCGGACTGGGAGGACAACTTCGGGCGCATCGAGCGGGGGGAGGACCTCGCCGCGGACACGTCGATCTACGTCTCGCGCACCTCCGCCACGGACCCGGGCGTGGCCCCGGAGGGCGACGAGAACCTCTTCATCCTCGTCCCGGCCCCCGCCGAGCCGGGGTGGGGGCGCGGCGGCATCCGGGTCCGTGACGGCCAGAGCTGGCGGGTGGACCGCGCCGGGGACGCCCAGGTGGAGGCCGTGGCGGACCGGGCCCTCGATCAGCTGGCCCGCTGGGCCGGGATCCCCGACCTGGCCGAGCGCATCGTGGTGCGGCGCACCTACGGGCCCGGTGACTTCGCCGCGGACGTGCACGCCTGGCGGGGTTCGCTGCTGGGCCCCGGGCACACGCTGGCGCAGTCGGCCATGTTCCGCCCCTCGGTGCGGGACGCGGACGTGGCCGGCCTGATGTACGCGGGCTCCTCGGTGCGCCCGGGAATCGGGGTGCCCATGTGCCTGATCTCCGCCGAAGTGGTCCGGGACGAACTGCGCCACGACGCGCGCAGGGCCCGGCCCGCGGGCCCCGGGGGGAGCGGCACATGATCCGCACCCTCTTCTGGGCGTCCCGGCCGGTCAGCTGGGTGAACACGGCCTACCCGTTCGCCGCCGCCGCGATCCTGACCGGGGGGCTGCCCGCGTGGCTGGTGGTCCTGGGCGTCGTGTTCTTCCTGGTGCCCTACAACCTGGCCATGTACGGCATCAATGACGTGTTCGACTTCGCCTCGGACCTGCGCAACCCCCGCAAGGGGGGTGTGGAGGGCTCCGTGCTGGGCGACCCCGCGGTGCGCCGCCGGGTGCTGGCGTGGTCGGTGCTGCTGCCCGTGCCGTTCGTGGCCGTGCTCGCGGGCTGGTCCGCCGTGCGGGGCGAGTGGGCCGCCGTGCTGGTGCTCGCGGTGAGCCTGTTCGCGGTGGTGGCGTACTCCTGGGCGGGGCTGCGGTTCAAGGAGCGGCCCTTCCTGGACGCCGCCACCTCCGCCACCCACTTCGTCTCCCCCGCGGTCTACGGCCTCGCGCTGGCCGGGGCGACCCCCACGCCCGCCCTGGCGGCGCTGCTGGGGGCGTTCTTCCTGTGGGGCATGGCCTCGCAGATGTTCGGGGCGGTGCAGGACGTGGTGCCGGACCGGGAGGGGGGCCTGGCCTCGGTGGCCACCGTGCTGGGCGCTCGGCGCACCGTCCTGCTCGCCGCCGGCCTGTACGCGGCGGCGGGCCTTCTGCTGCTGGCCACCGACCCGCCGGGCCCGCTCGCGGCGCTGCTGGCCGTGCCCTACGTGGTGAACACCCTGCGCTTCCGCCGCATCACGGACGCCACCTCGGGCGCGGCCCACCGCGGCTGGCAGCTGTTCCTTCCGCTGAACTACGTGACCGGCTTCCTCGTGACCCTGCTGCTGATCGGGTGGGCGCTGACCGGGGGGGCGGCGGCATGATCTACCTGCTGGCCCTGCTGGGTGTCATCGGCTGCATGCTGCTGGTGGACCGGCGCTTCGAGCTGTTCCTGTGGCATCGCCCGCTCCCGGCGCTGCTGGTGCTGGCCGCCGGGGTGGCCTACTTCTTCGCCTGGGACCTGTGGGGGATCGCCGAAGGCGTGTTCCTGCACCGGCAGTCGCCCTACATGACCGGGGTGATGCTCGCCCCCCAGCTGCCCCTGGAGGAGGGGTTCTTCCTGCTCTTCCTCAGCCAGATCACGATGGTGCTGTTCACCGGGGCGCTGCGCCTGCTGCGCGGCCGGCGAGGTGACGCCCGTGCCGCGACGCCGGCCGATCCGACCGACGGGGGCAGCCGGTGACCTTCCTCGACCTCGTCCTCGTCTTCGTGGGCTTCGCCCTGGCCGTGCTCGTGGGCGCCGCCCTCGTCGGCCGCGTGCGGGGCGAGCACCTGCGGGCCGTGGCGGCCACCCTGGTGGCCCTGTGGGCCCTCACGGCGGTCTTCGACAACGTGATGATCGCCGCGGGGCTCTTCGACTACGGCCATGAGCTGCTGGTGGGTGCCTACGTGGGCCAGGCGCCCGTGGAGGACTTCGCCTACCCGCTCGGCTCCGCCCTGCTGCTGCCGGCGCTCTGGCTGCTGCTGACGAGCCGTGGTCGTGCCGGTCGGCGCGGCCCTCGGCCGGGACGCCGCCCCCACCCGGACGATCGCTGACATGCTGCCGCTGATCCCCGCAGACCTGTTGCGCGCGCTCGGCCTGATCCTCGTCCCGGTCGCGGCGGTGCACGCCGGATGGCCGTCCGCGGCGGCGATGCTGCTCGTGTTCGGCTCCCAGTGGCTCACCCGCTGGCTCGCCCCGGGCGGCGCCCTGGACTGGGCCGCGCAGGCGGTCCTGCTGCTGGCCGGGTGGCTGAGCGTCATCGGCCTCTACCCGCGGGTGCCGTGGCTGGACCTGCTCGTGCACGCCGCCGCCTCCGCCGTGGTCGCCTGTCTGACGGCACTGGTGGTGGGGGCATGGCTCCGGCGTCGGGGGACCGAGGCCGGGCAGGCCGTGGCCCTGCTCGGCCCGGGCCTGGCCGGGCTGGGGATCGCGGCCGCCGCCGTGGCCCTGGGCGTGGTGTGGGAGCTGGCCGAATGGTGGGGGCACACGGCGGTGACCCCCGAGATCGGTGTGGGCCACACGGACACCATCGGCGACCTCGCCGCCGATCTCGTCGGCGCCGGGATCGGCGCCGCCCTCGCCGTGCGCCGGGAGCGCATCCGGTGACCCCGGCCCGCCCCACGGTCTCCGTGGTCGTCCCGGTGCTCGATGACGCCGAGCACCTGCGCGTGTGTCTCGCCCTGCTGGCCGCCCAGAGCCGGCCGGCGCTGGAGGTGGTGGTGGTGGACAACGGCTGCGTGGACGACTCGGCGGTGCTCGCCCGCGCCGCCGGCGCGCGGGTGGTGCACGAGCCGCGCCGCGGGGTCCCGGCCGCGGCGGCCGCCGGCCTGGACGCCGCGGTCGGGGAACTGCTGGTGCGCTGCGACGCCGACACGCGGATGCCCGCGGACTGGCTCGAACGGATCGTGGCCCGGTTCGACGCCGACCCCGGGCTCGACGCCCTCACCGGGCCGGGGACCTTCCACGACCAGCCCGGCCTCCGGGGACAGGTGCGGGCGGCGCTCTACACCGGCGCGTACCGCTGGGGGGCGGGCGCCGCGGTGGCGGCCACCCCCGTCTGGGGCTCCAACTGCGCCCTGCGCGCCGAGGCGTGGCAGGCTGTGCGGACCCGCGTCCACCGCGAGCGCGGGGACGTGCACGATGACCTGGACCTGTCCTTCCAGCTGGCCTTGGCCGGCCGCCGGATCCGGTTCGATCCGGACCTGCGGGTGGAGGTCGCCGGGCGCATCTTCCACTCCCTGCGCCAGCGGGTGCGGCAGGGCCGGATGGCCGTCACCACCCTGCAGGTCAACTGGGCTCGGCTGTCCCCCGGGCGGCGGTGGCTGCGCCGGGCGGCCCGGGCACGCCCCCGGCCCCGCTGGGGGCGTGGCCCCGACGGTCAGTCCCGCGACTGAGCACCGCCGGCGCCGCGGGCTCGCCTGTCCAACGGGTTGCGACGCAGGGGCAGCCGGTCCACCAGCGGCCGCAGCAGGCCGCGGGTGCGGGGACGCTCGCCGCCGTCGTGCCGGCGCTGGGCCTCGGCCAGGATGTTCGCGGCCATCTCCGGGAACACCACGGCGTGGAAGGGCAGGATGGCGGTCCAGTAGGCGCGTCCGAGCAGGCCGTCCGGCATGAAGACCGCCCGCTGGCGGTAGACGGAGCCTCCGCCCTCCCGCGGCTCGGTGCTCAGCTGCAGCCAGGCCCGCCCGCCGGCCTTCATCTCCGCCCGCAGGGTCAGCCGCCGCCCCGGCTCCACGTCCTCCACCCGCCACCAGTCCACGGCGTCGCCGCGTCGCAGGTGGTCCGGGTCCCGCCGGCCGCGGGTCAGGCCGGGCCCGCCGGCCAACTTGTCCATCAGCCCGCGGATCTTCCACAGCAGCGGGGTGGAATACCAACCGTTGGCGCCGCCCACCGACTCGATCACCGGCCACACCTCCTGCGCGGGCAGGTCGGACTCGCGCTCGCGCTCGTCCGTGTAGACCGTGGTGCCGGCCCACTCGGGATCCGAGGGCAGGGGGGCGGCCGGGTCCGCGGAGCTCTGGAGGTCCGCGTCGAAGGTGACGTCCAGGGGACCCTCCTTCTCCCGCTTCAGCGCCAGCCGCACGGCGTCCATGTAGGAGGTCAGCCCGCCCGGCGGGTCCGGGATGAGGTCGCGGACCGAGCGGTCCTCCACGACCGCCTCCTCGGCGAGGGATGCGGCCAGGGGCAGGGCCACCGCGACCGGGATGGGGGTCACCATGCCGATCCAGAAGCCCGCCAGGGTCTTCAAGGGCAACGGGGTGGGGATCACGATGCGTCGGGACAGGCCGGCGGCCTTGGCGTAGTCCACCAGCACGCTCGCGAACGACTGGGGGTGTCCGTTGCCGATCTGGGCCCTCAGCTGCACGGGCTCCGGGAGGGCGCAGGCCTGCAGGAGGTAGTACAGGACGTCGCGGATGGCCAGCGGCTCCACCCGGTTCCTCAGCCAGGACGGGCCGGGCATCACGGGCAGCCGCTCGGCGAGATGGCGGATCATCTCGAACGAGGTGGAGCCCGAGCCGATGATCACCCCGGCCTCGAACGTCAGCGCCGGGGTCGCCGCCCGCTCGAGACGCTCGGCCACGAGGGCGCGGGAGCGCATGTGGTCGGACAGCTCCGCGACGGGGACCGTGTCCGGGTGCAGGCCGGAGAGATAGACGAGCTGGGCCACGCCGGCCGTGTCCGCGGCGGTGCCCACGATGTCCGCGATCCGCTGCTCCTGGGCCACGAAGTCGCCGCCCCCGCCCATGGAGTGCACGAGGTAGAGCACGGTGTGCACGTCCTGCATGGCGGCTTCGACGAGGTCCGCCTCGGTGAGGTCGAGCTCCACCGCCTCGATGCTGTCCGACCACGGTCGGTCCGCGAGGACGGAGGGGTTCCGGGCGCCGGCCCGGACGTCGAAGCCGGCGGCGAGCAGCTCGGGGATGAGGCGCCCGCCCACGTACCCGGTGGCACCGGTGACGAGGACGCGACGGCCCCGGCCGTCCGGCAGGGACAGGCCGAGGGGGGAGGTGTGGGACGCCGGCGTGGCACCGGCGGGGACGGGGGAGGGCTGTGTGGACGCCATGGGCGCACTCTAGGGTCCGGGGCGGGTCGGGCTGAAGGTCTCAGGTGTGCGGACCCGGGGCCCGTGAGTGGGCACGCCGCCGGACCTGCGTCGGTCGGAGCGGGCCCGGCACGGTCCGTGAAAGACTGCTCGCTATGGCCACTGCAGATTCCGGAGACGTCCTGCCGCACCTGCGCACCGAGGCCATCCGCGCCGTCGTCGGGCCCACCAGTGCGGACCGCGGCTTCGCCGTGGCCGCGTCGGGTGCCGTGGGGCGCCTGCGCTATGACGCCGCCACCGGCCGTCTGAGCGCCTCCGTCCAGGGCACCGCGCCCAGCCCCTACCGGGTGCAGGTGCAGCTGCAGGAGGCCTACGACGACGCCGCCGAGGACGGCGCCGGCGCCCTCATGGAGCCGGTGGGCGGGCGCTGCACGTGCCCGGTCGGGACGGACTGCAAGCACGTGGCCGCCGCGCTCTACCAGGTGGTCCGCCTCGACGCCGACCAGGCCCTCGACGACGCCCGCCGCAAGCTCGCCGAGATGGTCACCACGGCGGACGCGCTGCCCGCGCCCGCCGGCCGGGGCCACGACGGCGGCGGCCCGGCCGGCCTCGACGCCCCGGCCGCGGACGGGGCGGCACCCCCACCCCCTGCCGGCCTGGACTGGCGACGGGTCATGGAGCCGCTGGCCGGACTCCACGGCCCGCGCCGGGTGGGCACGCCGCCCGCGCTGGCGATCGGCGTGGAGCTCGTGGCCGAGTCCTCCCGCAACGCGTTCCAGCAGTGGGGCCCGGCGACCGCCGGGGAGGAGCAGGTGCGCGAGGGCCGCCCGCTGTACGTGACCGTGCGCCCGCTCAAGCGCGGGGCCAAGGGGACGTGGATCAAGGGCGGGCTGACGTGGAAGGCGTTCCAGTTCCCGCGCGCCGAGTTCGCCCCCGCCCAGGAGCGGGCGATGCGCCTGATCTGGCGTCAGGTCCAGGCCGAGGACTCCTACCCGGGCGACGCCTGGTTCGGTCTGCACGTCTTCGACTCCCCGCGGATCTGGCAGCTGCTCGCGGAGGCCCGCGAGGTCGGGGTGGAGCTCGTGCCGCTGGGGCTGCTGACGGACGTGGTGCTGGAGGCGCCCGTCGCCGTCGGGCTGGACGTCACCCGCGCCCCCGACGGCGGTCTGGACGTGGCCCCGTCCCTGGACCCGGCCCCGCCCGGCCTCGGGCTGAGCGGTGTGCACGCCGTGGGAGGCATCGGCTTCTACCGCGTGGAGCTCACGGACGAGGAGGCCGTGCTCCACCTGATCCCCGCCGCACGCCCCGTCCCCGAGGCCGTGCAGCAGCTCGTGCTCGCCGGCGGGCCCGTGCGCGTGCCCGCCGCGGACCGCGAGGAGTTCCTCGGCCGGATCTACCCGCGGCTGCGTGGCGCCCTGCCCGTGACCAGCGGCGACGCCTCCGTGGAGCTGCCCGAGTTCGAGCCGCCCGTGCTGCGGCTGCGCGCCGACTTCCGACCCGGCCACGAGCTCGTGCTGCGCTGGTCCTGGCTCTACTTCGACCCGCCCCGCGAACTCGGCCTCGACGCCGGCGGCGACCCCCTGCGGGACACCCGGCACGAGGACGCGGTGCTGCGCGCCGTGGCCGAGCTCTGGCCGCGCGCCGGCCGTGCGGAGGAGCAGGTCCTCGAGGGCGTGGGCGCCGCCCGGTTCTCCGAGCAGGTGCTGCCGCTGCTGCAGCGCGCGGACCACGTGCGCGTGGACGTCACCGGCGACCGCCCCGACTACCGCGAGCTGAAGGCCGCCCCGCGCATCGAGGTCGGCACGAAGGCCACGCAGAACGACTGGTTCGACCTCGGCGTGCAGGTCTCCGTGGACGGGCACGTGCTGCCGTTCGTGGAGCTGTTCACCGCGCTCGTGCAGGGCAGGACCACGCTGATCCTCGCGGACGGCTCCTACCTGGGCCTCGACCACCCCGCCTTCGACCGGCTGCGCGCCCTGCTCTCCGAGGCCGCCACCCTGCAGGAGTGGACCCCGGAGCACACCCCCGTCTCACGGCACCAGGTCGGCTTCTGGGAGGACCTCAAGGAGCTCGCGGACGAGGTGGACGAGGACCCGGAGTGGACCGCCGCCGTCGGGCGTCTGGCCGCCGTCGAGCGCCTCCCCGAGGCCCCGCGCCCCGCCGGCCTGAAGGCCGACCTGCGCCCCTACCAGGAGGAGGGCCTGCGCTGGCTCGCGTTCCTGTGGGAGCAGGACCTCGGCGGGATCCTGGCCGACGACATGGGCCTGGGCAAGACCGTCCAGACCCTCGCGCTCTTCGCCCACGCGCGCCAGGCCCGGCCCGAGCGGCCGCCGTTCCTCGTGGTCGCGCCGAGCTCCGTGGTGTCCGTGTGGGCGGCCGAGGCCGAGAAGTTCACCCCGGACCTCGACGTGCGCGTCCTGGACACCACCACCCGCAAGCGCGGCACCGCCGTGGCGGACGAGGTGGCGGGGGCGGACGTGGTGGTCACCAGCTACACGCTCCTGAGGATCGACGCCGGCCAGTACGGCGGACTCGACTGGGGCGGGGTGGTCTTCGACGAGGCACAGTTCCTGAAGAACCGCGCCGCGAAGGTGCACACGGTGGCCCGCGACCTGCGCGCCCCCTTCCGGCTGGCCATCACCGGCACGCCGATGGAGAACTCCCTCAGCGACCTGTGGGCGCTGCTGGGCGTCGTCGTGCCGGGCCTGTTCCCGAGCCACCGCCGGTTCCGCGAGACCTACGTGACCCCCATCGAGACCGGGGGGGACCCCGAGCGGATGGCGGCCCTGCGCCGCCGCGTGCGCCCGTTCATGCTGCGCCGCTCCAAGGAGCTCGTGGCGAAGGACCTGCCGTCCAAGCAGGAGCAGATCCTCCAGGTGGAGCTCGAGCCGGCCCACCGCAAGCTCTACGACCGCGTGCTCCAGCGCGAGCGCCGCAAGGTGTTGGGCCTGCTCGGGGACATGGACGGCAACCGGTTCACCATCTTCACGTCGCTCACGCTGCTGCGGATGCTCGCGCTGGCGCCGCAGATCGTTGACGACCAGTACGCCTCCGTGCCCAGCTCGAAGCTCGAGCGGTTCCTCGACGACCTCACCGAGGTGATCGGCGAGGGGCACCGCGTGATCGTGTTCAGCCAGTTCACGAGCTTCCTGCGGGTGATCGCCGAGGAGCTGGACCACCTGGAGATCGAGCACGCGTACCTCGACGGCTCCACGCGCGGGCGCGCCGACGTGATCCGCGGCTTCCGCGAGGGCGAGGCGCCGGTGTTCCTGATCTCCCTGAAGGCGGGCGGCTTCGGCCTGACCCTGACCGAGGCGGACTACGTGTTCCTCATGGATCCGTGGTGGAACCCCGCTGCGGAGGCGCAGGCCGTGGACCGGGCGCACCGGATCGGGCAGGAGCGGACCGTGATGGTCTACCGGCTCGTGTCCGAGGGGACGATCGAGGAGAAGGTGCTCGAGCTGCAGCGGCGCAAGGCCGAGCTGTTCGGCGCGCTCATGGACGAGTCCGACGACTCCGGAGCCGGCGCCTTCACCGACTCCCTCACCGCCGAGGACATCCGGGAGATGCTCGGCGCCGAGGAGTGAGGGCCGCGCGAGGCGCGCCGGACGTTTTCGTTCGGGAAACGGCGGCGTGTCGCGACGTTTTCGTTCGGGAAACGGCGGCCCGCCCGCCCGTTTCGTCAACGAAAGTCGTCCCCGGGGCGCCGTTTCCCGAACGAAAGCGGGGGGTAGCCTCGGGCCATGCGTCGCCCGTCCCGTTCCAGCACCGCCACCCCCGCCTTCGCGCCGTCCGCCCGGTCTCAGGTGCCACCGTTCACGGTGATGAGCATCCTCGGCCGGGTCGCCGAACTCCGTGCCGCCGGCCACGACGTCGTCAGCCTGTGCGCGGGGGAGCCGGGCGGGGGCGCCCCGCCCGCCGTCGACGCCGCGGCCGCCGCCGTCCACGCCTCCGGCCGTGCCCTCACCTACACCCCGGCGCTGGGCCTGCCGGAGCTGCGGGCCGCCGTCGCCGGCCACTACCGCCGCTGGTACGGGCTCGACGTGCGCCCCGAGCAGGTCGCGATCACCACGGGCTCCTCGGGGGCGTTCATGCTCGGCTTCCTCGCGGCGTTCCCCCCGGGGGACCGCGTGCTCCTGCCGCGCCCCGGCTATCCGGCGTACCGCAACATCCTCACGGCGCTCGGGGTGGAGGTGGTGGACGTGGACGTCGACGCCGGCACCCGCTACCAGCCCACGGTCGCCCACCTGGAGGCGGCGCTCGCGGAGGGCCCGGTCGCGGGGCTCGTGCTCGCCTCCCCGGCCAATCCCACGGGCACGATGGTCAGCGCCGCCGAGCTCGCCGAACTCGCCCGCTGGTGCGAGGAACGCGGTGTGCGGCTCGTCTCGGACGAGATCTACCACGGCATCGTGCACACGGACGGGGAGGGGCTCGGCGCCTGCGCATGGCGCACCTCCCGCACCGCGCTCGTGGTCAGCTCGTTCTCCAAGTACTGGGGCATGCCCGGCTGGCGGCTGGGCTGGATGCTCATGCCGGACGACCTCGCCGCCGCGGTCGACGGCCTCGCCGGCTCGGTCGCCCTCTGCCCGCCCGCCGCGGCCCAGGAGGCGGCCGTCCACGCGTTCAGCGAGGAGTCCTACGCGTTCTGTGCCGAGCAGGCCGGCGGCTTCACGGCGACGCGCGGCGTCGTGCTGGCCGCCCTGCCCCGGCTCGGCTGGGCCGACGCCGCCCCCGCCGACGGCGCCTTCTACCTCTGGGCCCGTCTCGCCCCGGGCATGCTGGCGGAGTTCGGCAGCGCCGTCGGCTACTGCGCCGCCCTGCTGGAGGAGGCCGGCGTCGCGCTGACCCCCGGCGACGACTTCGACGCCGTCCACGGGCCCGAGTCCGTCCGGCTCTCCTTCGCCGCCGGCCCGGACGCCGTCCACGAGGCGCTCGAGCGGATCGCCGCCTGGCATGCGGCGCGCGGCCTGGCCTGACGGGCTCCGCCGCGCGCCGCACCGCCCGACGCCTCAGCCGCCCAGCCGGTAGTGGCGCCCGAGCGGCGTGCCGTTGACGGCCCGGTCGCCGCGTCGAGGGCGTCACGTGCCGGTTCCCGCGACGGGGGCGCGCCGTCGGCGCCGCCGAGATGCCGGGGCGGGGTCCACCGCAGTATTGCGAACCATCCGCAACAGTCCTTATTGTGAATCAGTCGCATCTTCTCGCCCTCGTGAAAGGCTCCCCGTGTCCCACTTCGCCCCGCAGCGCCGTTCCACGCGCACCGCCACCTTCTCCGCCACCCTCGCCGCCGCGGCCATCGCCCTGACGGCGTGCGGCGCGGACGCCGACCCGTCCGGCCCGACGTCGGCACCCGCCTCCGCCGCGGGCGGCGCCCAGTCGCCGGCGGGTGAGGCGACGGCGGCCTCCTCCGTCTCCGCGGAGGACCGCGTCGACCCGACCCAGACCACCGAGGTCTCCGCGGTGACGCCGCGCATCCTGCTCTCGCACGAGGACGGGCTCACGCTGCTCGACGCCGAGTCCGGTGAGGTGGTGAAGGAGCAGGACATCACGGGCTTCACGCGGCTGAGCAACGCCGGCAACGGCAAGGACGTCCTGGTGACCACCGGGAAGGGCTGGGAGGTGTTCTCCACCGGCATCCAGACCAAGGCCCACGGCGATCACGTCCACAACTACGAGTCCGCACCCGGCATGACCGGCGTGACGTTCCCGGGTGAGCACCCCGGCCACGTCGTCACCCACAACGGCAAGACCACCCTCTTCGCGGACGGCACGGGCGCGATCCGGACCTTCGACTCGACCCACCTGGACAAGGCGACCCCGGACCTCATGCCCGTCATGACGGAGGCCGAGACCGAGGACCCGCACCACGGCGTGGCGCTCGAGCTCTCCGACGGCACCCTCTTCACCACGCAGGGCACCGAGGACTCCCGGAACACGCTCCAGGAGATCGACCCGAAGACCGGCGAGGTCACGGCCGAGACCGACGACTGCCCCGGCAGCCACGGCGAGGCCGCGGCCCAGCCGACGGAGGCGGGCGACGTCGTCGTGATGGGATGCGAGAACGGGCCCGTCGTGTACCGGGACGGCGAGTTCCACAAGGTGGAGGTCGAGACCGAGTACCAGCGCTCCGGGAACCTGTTCGGGCTGCACGACTCGCCCATCGTCCTGGGTGATCACAAGGTCGAGGAGGAGCCGACGGAGGCCGTCGAGCGGCCCACGGGGATCGCCCTCATCGACACCCGCACCGATGAGCTCACCACCGTGGACCTCGGCTCGTCCTACTGGTTCCGCTCGCTCGGCCGCGCTGAGGACGGCGCCGCGGTCGTGCTGACCTACGACGGCGAGGTCAACGTGATCGACGAGGAGACCGGTGAGGTCACCGCCGAGTACCCGGTGATCGAGCCGTGGAAGGAGAAGGACGAGTGGCAGGAGCCCGGCCCGATCCTGAAGGTCGCCGGGAACACCGCCTACGTCACCGACGCGGAGGCCCAGAAGCTCGTGGCCGTCGACCTGGAGACCGGTGAGACCGTCCTGGAGAAGGACCTGGAGTTCGCCCCGGTTGAGATGGCCGTGGTCACCGGCGAGCCCGAGTCCGTGAAGCCCGAGGAGGGCGCGCACGGTGACGAGGACCACGACGACGACGGCCACGAGGGCCACGACCACGGCGCCGAGCCCTCGGAGGGCCACGAGGGGCACGACCATTGATCGTGTGACGAGACTCCGGCCGGGCGCCCTTCGTGGGGAGGGGTGCCCGGTCGGCGGCCGGGGGCGTCGTGGGGACGCTGACGGCCAGGGCCGGCACCTGCCGCCGGCCCGTGGATGGAGGAGGGCGGGGTCGCGTCGTGGGGACGCGGCCCCGCCCGCCTGTCCGCAGGCCCCGCTCCGGGAGGGCCTGCCGGATCCAGGAGGGCCTGCCGGAGAGGATGCCCCGGGGATGGTGGGGTCAGTCGGCCACCGGATCGTGGTCCGTGATCACGCTCAGGCGGTACCGGGTGCCCTCGGGGACCTCGGCGCTCACCACCAGGTCCTCCGCGTCCGACTCCGGCACCATGACGACGTATCCGCCGCAGCGGTCCGACCACCCCAGGGGTTGGTAGGCGGCGAAGCCGTCCGCCCCGAGGATGCCCACCGAGGACGGGCCGGCGTCCGGGTCGTCGCACAGCAGCATCAGGCGCAGGGTGCCCTCGGGGCGTTCGCCGCCCATCGCCGCGCCCCCTCCCCGGGGGTCTGGAGGCCCTGCAGCTCGGAGGCGATCACGTTGACGTCCGTCGTGGGCGTGCCGGGCAGCTCGACGCCCTCCAGGGCCCGGGCCAGGGGGTCCTCCGTCGGACTGCCCGCCCGGTGCGTGACGGCGGCCTCCGGGAGGGCGGCGAGGAAGCCCTCGCTCAACGGCAGAGCCCCGTTCCTGGCGGGATCGGCGCCCTCGGGCACGAACCCGGCACCGGCGGTGGAGCCGCCGCCCGAACCCTGCGTGGCGCTCCCGGAGGCCGGCGCCGGAGTGCTCGGCGCCGTGGTGCCGGAGGCTGGCCCGCCCGCGGACGGCGTGGTGGTCTCGGACGTGCTCGACGGGGACGGCGTCGTGTCGGAGGACGCCGCAGGGGAGGGTGTGGTGCCGGACGCCGTCGCTGGGCCCCCGCCGCCGGAGCAGCCGGCGAGCGTGAGGGCCAGGGTCAGGGCCGCCGTCGTGGCCGGGAGGGCATGGCGGGCGGAGCGGAAGGAAGGGGGTGAGGGGGTCATGGCGGACCTCCGTCGGTCGGGGGAGCCCGTGCTCCCGGACGCCGGCCCGACCGGTCGTCGTGCAGTGCGTGAGGGGAGACTATGCATCGCATGGGTCCCCGTCTAGCCCCCGGTGTGAGGGACGCCGGATGTGCGCTTCGCGCGCGGCGGGGAGGAGTCCTCAGGCGGCCGGTGCCTGACCCCGCACCTGCCGCAGCGCCTCGGGGGCGACCGCCGCGGCCCAGTCCTCGTAGCCGGCGCCGTTGGGGTGGAACAGGTCCCGGGCCAGGCGGTTGACCTGGTGCCTCAGATTCCGCCGCCACGTGGCCGCGTGCACGTCCGCCACGCCGAGGCCGTGCCGGGCGGCCACCCGCCGCACCACCGTGTTCGCCCGGCGCACGCGAGCCTCGAACGGCGGGATGCGGAACGTCGGGACCAGGCCCAGCGTGGCGCCGGCGGGCAGGGCGCGGGCGATCGCCTCGAGGGGCTCCTCGAAGGCGGCCTCGCGGAACCGCCAAGCCCAGGTGACGTCGTTGCCGCCGACGACGCACGTCACCGCGTCCACCCCGCTCGCCGGCATGAGGGGCAGCTGGTCGGCGAGCACGTCCTTCGCCATGGCCCCGCTGACGGCGAGGTTCACCACCCGCACGGGCCGGCCGGTCTCGGCGGCCACCCGCTCGGCCACCTGGGCCACGTACGTGCGCTCCACGCTCTCGGCCCCGATCCCGACGGCGGCCGAGTCGCCCAGCACCACCCACGTGAGCGCGTCGGGGTCCGCGCGGGCGGCGAGGGCGTGCCAGTGGGCGCGGTAGTCGGCGTCGTGCTGGGCCTGCCAGCCGGAGGGGGAGGGCATGCGCGCCAGGCTACCGGCGCCCTGACGTGCGGACACGCGGGAGGGCCTCGACTCGGGCCACCTCATGGGCCAGGATCCGGCCATGACGTTCCTCCGGGCCGTGGGCCGCTTCTACGGACGCTACGCGCAGTTCGGCGGCCGGGCCGGGCGCGCCGAGTTCTGGTGGGTGGTGCTGTACCTGTCCCTCGCGTCCCTCGGCATCACCCTCCTGTTCGGGGCCCTCGGGGCGGACACGACGACGGCCACCCCCTCCGCCGTCGTGTTCCCCGGCTTCGCGGTCAGCGGTCTCAGCGTCCCCGCCGTCGACTCGATGACCGAGGCCTACCAGGCCTTCTCGGGGGTCTGGGGCCTGCTCCATCTGGTGCCCGCCTGGGCGCTGACGGCCCGGCGCCTGCACGACGCCGGGCTCAGCCGCGCCTGGCTGCTCCTGGCGCTGCTGCCCGTGCTCGGTGCGATCGCCCTGCTGGTGATGGTGCTCCAGCCCTCGGATCCGCGGGTGGCCGCGGAGGCCGCCGCGCCGAGCGGTCAGTCGTCGACGACCTGAACGTCCACGCGGATGTTGCCGCGGGTGGCGTTGGAGTAGGGGCAGACCTGGTGGGCGGCGTCGGCGAGCTGCTGCGCCTCGTCCTGGGGCAGGTCCGGGATGACGACCTCGAGGGTGACGGCCAGGCCGAAGCCCTCGCCGGCCTTGCCGATCGAGACGCGGGCGCCCACGGAGGAGTCGCCGAGCTTCTTCTTGGCCTGGCGGGCGACGCTCTGCAGGGCGGAGTGGAAGCACGCGGCGTAGCCGGCGGCGAAGAGCTGCTCGGGGTTGGCGCCGTCGCCGCTGCCGCCCATCTCGGCGGGGATCGCCAGGTCCATGTCGACGCGGCCGTCCGCGGTCCGGACGTGGCCGTTGCGGCCGCCGCCCGTGGCGATGGCCTCGGTGGTGTAGAGGGGCTCGATCTCGATCACGGTGTGCTCCTTGACGGTGTCTGGCCCGGGGTGCCGGGGGCCGCTCGACGGCGGCCACGGTCCAAGGTAGTCCGCGATCAGGTTGTGTGCAATCCAGTTGTCTGCGGGGTAGGTTGTCCGGGTGGACGTCACCCCCCTCGACCTCGACCGCCAGCTGTGCTTCTCCCTCTACCGCGCCAGCCGGGCGGTGACCCGCGCCTACCGGCCCCTGCTCGAGGAGCTGGGCCTCACCTACCCCCAGTACCTCGTGATGCTGGTGCTCTGGCAGGAGGACGGGCCGGTGGGCGTGAACGACATCGGCGCGCGCCTGGGACTCGACAGCGGCACCCTCACCCCGCTGCTGCGCCGCCTCGACCACGCCGGCCTGGTCACCCGTGCCCGCAGCGCCGACGACGAGCGGCGTCGCCTCATCTCCCTCGCCCCCGCCGGCCGGGACCTGCGCGAGGCCGCCGCCGACATCCCCGCACGCATGGCCGACCTCTACCCCGGGCCGGCCGGACAGCGGGAGGAGCTCAAGGCCTTCCTGGACGAGCTGGCCGCGGGACTCGACTGAGCCGGGGCGCGGGCGGGGGCGCAGGATCCCCGCGACCGCCTGCTGTGCTCAGGACCGCGTCATGAGGACGCGGTCCTGAGCACATCGAGCGGTCTTCTCAGGACGCCGCCCGGGCCACCACACCGCCCCGCCCCGACCGCACCGGCGCGGTGCGGCGGTACCAGTCCAGGCAGAAGACGGCGATCAGCACGAGGTCGATCCAGTCGCCGCCGTAGTACATGAGCTGGGCGCCGGCCTGGGCCTCCGCCACGCCCACGCCCGCCGGCGGATGCGCGTAGACGTGCTTGGAGAGGATCGCGTGCAGCGCGAGGAACGCCACGAGCACACCTGCCCGCAGCGGGTGTCCGTGCGGGTGCGGTGCCGGGTCCACCTGCAGGATCGCGGCGGTGAACACCCACCCGGCCAGCAGCACGTGCACGTGCACCAGCAGATGCCCCACCGCGGAGGCATGCATCCAGGCGTGCAGGGGTGTGGTGTAGAGCAGCCACAGCCCGCCGATGTTCAGCAGCCCCGCCACCACCGGGTGCGAGACCACCCGCACGTACGGCGTGGACAGCACCCGGGACAGCCGCCGCGCCCACGCCACGGGCAGGCCCCGCAGGGCCACGGTCACCGGCGCGGACAGCACCAGCAGCAGCGGGGCGAGCATGCCCAGCAGCAGGTGCCCCCACATGTGGGCCGTGAAGTCGTGGTGGCCGAGCACCCCCAGCGGTCCCACCGCCACGACGCCGGCCACCACCCCCGCGGCCGCGCTCAGGGTGCGCGCGTCGGACCAGGCGCGGCCCCGGCGTCGTCCGGCGCGGACCAGCGCCGCATAGGCGACCAGGAACAGCAGGAGTCCGCCGCCGATGACGACGCCGGCCAGCGGGAACGGGGCGCTCGCCGCCTGGGCGCCGAGCTCCGCCCCGATCCCGCCGGGGTGCTCATGCACGGGCGGCCGCCCGGCGGGAGCCGCGCCGCCACGCCAGGGTGCCGATCACGAGGAAGGCGATCGCAATGGCCATCCACACGAGGTCGTACACGAGGATGTCGTCCACGGGCGCGTACGGGCCGGTGCCCTGCAGCTCCGTGGGGATGACCTCGTACCGGATCTGGTGGATCCTCATGAGCTTGTGCTGGACGGTGCCGTCCCACGCCTGGAACGCGCCCGCGCCGATCAGCACCGCCGGCCACCACCGGCCGACGCCGGGGCCGCCGCGGCGTCGCACGTCCGCGAAGAGGAACAGCCCGGCCACGGCGGCGAACCAGCCGAAGGCGTGGAAGAGTCCGTCGGAGACCAGGCCGACGGCCGCGGTGGACAGGTCGTAGAAGTGGTGCCAGTGCAGGAGCTGGTGCAGGACGACCTCGTCGACGAAGGCGGCCACGCCCACCCCGAAGAGGATCCCGGACAGCAGCAGGCGGCGGTGGAGGTCGGGGGCGGGGCGGCCGACGGGCCGAGCCGTGACGGAGGGGGAGGCCATGGCGCCCACGCTAGCGGCAGTTCCCAGCGAATGCCCAGGTCACGGGCGTCATCCACGCACCGGCCGCAGTGGCGGTCCCGTGAGGCGATGATGGTGCCCATGGCCGCCCACTCCTTCGCCCTCGTGCCCTCCTCCTACGTCCTCTTGCTGCGGGGACGGGAGGTGCTGCTGCAGCGCCGGCATCACACCGGGTACATGGACGGGTTCTGGGTGGCGGGCGCCGCCGGGCACGTGGAGCCGGGGGAGGCGGCCCGGCAGGGGGCGGTCCGGGAGACGGCGGAGGAGCTCGGCGTCGAGATCGAGCCTGCTGCCCTCGAGCTGCTGACCGTCATGCAGCGCACGGACGGCACGGACACCCCGCGCGAGCAGCGCGTGGACTGGTTCTGGGCCTGCCGGTCCTGGGCGGGTGAGCCGCGGATCTGCGAGCCCGGCAAGGCCCCCCACCTGGAGTGGTTCCCCCTGGATTCGTTGCCGAGCCCGATTCCGGACTACGAGCGGCTCGTGCTGGAGGGCCTGCGCGACGGCGACCTCACCCCGGACACGGCGGTCGGGTTCGGGGGCTGAGGGGCATAGGGGCTCGCCGTCCACCGCCCGGTCAGTCCCGCACCGCCTCCACCACCATGAGCGGGTGCTCGGCGGGGTCGAAGGCCGTGCGGTGCCAGTCTCCGGAGAGCCGTTCCACCCGCAGCCCCGCTGCGGCCAGGTCCGCGCGCACCTGCTCCGCGGAGCGGAACTGCAGGTGCTGGTCCACCTCGGACACCTCCCCGGAGTCGAGGAACTCGGTGCGCACGCGCATCGTCACCACCCCGTGCCGGTCCGGGGCGGAGGTGCGCTCCGACTCGAGGACCCGCCCGGCCGGCATCGTGCGCTCCGTGGGGTCCTGCTGCCAGCCCTCCCACGCGCGCCGGACGGGGTTGCGCGTCTCGAAGACCAGGCGGCCGCCGGGCACGAGCCCCGCACCGATGCGCCGCAGCGACGCGTGCCAGTCGTCGTCGACCAGGTGCATGGCCACGTTGCCGCTCATCACCACCAGGTCGGCGGAGTCCGGCGCGATCAGCCCCGCATCCCCGTGTCGCCACTCGACGCCGTCCCCGCCCGGGCGCGCGCGGGCCGCCGCGAGCATGGCCTCGGCCGGGTCGATCCCGACAACGTCCCGCCCCGGGCCCGCGAGCGTCACCGTCAGGATGCCGGTGCCGCAGCCGAGGTCGACGATGCGGGTGCTGGCCCGCGCGGCCGAGACCTCGTCCGCGACCCGGCGGAAGAACGCGTGGTCCTCGCCCGCGGGGTTGTCCACGTCGTAGATCGCGGCGAGGCGGGCGTCGTCGTAGGTGCGCCGGTTGGCCTCGGCGCGGGAGGGGGCGTCGGTCATGCGCGCAGTCTGTCACCCGGGGCGGGCGCCCCCTGCCGCAGGGCCTGCCCCGCCACGATCAGCAGCATCGCCGCGCCGGCCGCCGCGGCCCCGGCCGGTCCCGCGGCGGGCACGCGGAGCATCGCCGCCAGGGCGCCGACCAGGCCCAGGACCAGCATCGACCCGCCGATCCACCGGAACACCGGCGCGCCGAACGCGCGCGCGAACGGCAGGAAGTGCGCGCCCACCACGGCCGCCACCAGGGCGATCTGCGCCGTCGGCGCGTCTGCGGCCCGGGCCACCAGACGGGTCACCGGGAACAGCAGCAGCATCACGACGACGGCGGCCCCGTAAACCCGCAGCGCCCCGGGCGCCGGGGGCGGCAGGGCGGGCAGGGTCCGGCGGCGGAGCAGGACCGCCGCGAGGGCGAAGACGGCGAGGGCGACCGCCGCACTGCGGAGCATGCTCTGAGCGTCGCCGGGCAACCCGGCGATCCCGGCGAGCAGGAAGGCCATGCCGCCGACCACCCCGATCAGCCCGCCGAAGACCACCGGATGACCCGCCCGGCTGATCCCGCGGACGCGCTGGCCGTCCACGATCTGCCTGTGAGCGTTGCCTGTGTGCACCTGTGTCATCGTTCCCCTCCTGCTGTGTGCGACCGGGGCCATCGTGTCACGGCCGTTAGCCTCCTCCCATGCCCTCCGCCTCGATCGACCACGTGCGGCAGGCCCGCCGCGTCCTGTTCCACGGGGTCACGGGGGCCGGGAAGTCCACCGCGGCCGTGCGGCTCGGCGCTGTGCTCGGCCTGCCGGTCACCCTCGTGGACGAGGAGTTCGGCTGGCTGCCGGGCTGGGTCCCGCGGCCGGAGGCCGAGCAGACCGCCCTGGCGGACTCGGTCACGGCGGGGGAGGCCTGGGTGCTGGACTCCGCCTACGGCTTCTACCGGCCGATGGTCATGAAGCGGACCGACGTCGTCATCGCCCTGGACTACTCGCGGGCCCGGACCTTCACGCGCCTGGTGCGGCGCACGATCCGCCGGGTGGTGGGGCAGGGGGAGATGTGCAACGGCAACCGCGAGTCCTGGCGTCGGGTGCTCGGGGAGGAGTCGATCCTGCGCTGGCACGCCGCCACGTTCGACCGCAAGCGGGCATGGGCCCGGGAGCGGGAGGCCGCGGCGGAGGGGGCGCCGGTGCTGCGCCTGAGCACGCCGCGGCAGTGGGAGTGGGTGCTGGCCCGGCTGGAGGGCAGGCGGCAGGCTCCCTGAAGCACGCTGCTCCTCCGGACCTCACGTCGTGCTCAGGACCGCGTCCTCAGGACACGGTCCTGAGCAGAAGGGGAGGTCCTGCGGCCGCCTCGCCCTTCGTCCCGCGCTCTGACAGGGTGGGGCCATGGACGGGATGGAGCGGGAGAAGGTCTGGCACGTGCGGATCGCCGTCGCGGCGGCGCTCGTGGGATGCGCCGGCGTCGTGTCCGGACTGCGGCACGAGCTGGGGCTGGGATGGGCGGTCGGGCTGCTGACGGCGTGCCTCCTGGGCGTGGCCCTCGCCCTGCGCGACGTGCACCACCGGGTGGACCAGGAGGAGGCGGGGCGTCAGGTGTTCTACGCCGGCCGGGGGAGTACGGCGTGGTTCGCGGTGGTGATGGTGGGGGTCGCGATCGTGCCGGGCATGGTGATCCCCCTGCTCGCGGACGGGGCCGCCACGGCGCTGGGTGTGGGACTCTTCGCCGCCGTGCTGACCGCGGCGGCACACGGCGTGCTCGCGGCCACCACCACCGGGGAGCCGCAGCCCGAGCCGGTCCCGGTGCCGTTGCGCCGCGAGGACGGCTGAGAATCCGCTGCGGAAGTGACCCTTCTGAGGGCGGTGGCGGTCGCCAGAAGGGTCAGTTCCGCAGTGGATTCGGCGACGCCGGAGCACTCAGGAGCACGTCGGGCGCCGGGCGTCGGACGCTCCCGTGGCACCATCGGCTCATGCCCGAGCGCCCCGCCCCCACGCCGCCCGCCGCCACACCCGGCCCCGCCCCTGCCGTCCATGCCGCGGGCTTCGACGAGCTCGACCGGACGACGGCCTACCGCCTCTGGCAGCTGCGGTCGCTGGTGTTCGTCGTCGAGCAGGACTGCCCCTACCTGGACCTGGACGGCCGCGACCTCGAGCCGGCCACCGTCCACCTGTGGGTCGAGGACGAGGCGGGCACGCCCGTCGCCACGCTGCGGCTGCTGGACGACGGCGACGTCGCCCGCATCGGCCGCGTCGTCACCCACCCCGACGCGCGGGGCCGGGCCCTGGCCGGGGCGCTGCTGGACGAGGCGGTCGCCCGGATCGGCGGGCGGCCGAGCGTGCTGGACGCCCAGGCCCACCTGGCGCACTGGTACGCCCGCTGGGGCTACGCGCCGGACGGGCCGGAGTTCCTCGAGGACGGCATCCCGCACGTGCCGATGCGGCGGGCGGGGGCGGGTGCGACGGACGGGCGTCGCGCGCACACCTGAGAATCGACTGCGGAAGTGACCCTTCTGGGGGTGTCAGCGGGCGTCAGAGGGGTCACTTCTGCAGTCGATTCCGGACGTCGCCGCTCGACGTCGCCTGGGTCACCGTCGCCTGCAGCTCCGCGGCCGTCTCTGGATCCGGGGTCACCACAGTGAACCGCTGTCCGTCGTGGGTGGTGAGGACCAGCCCGGCGGGGCCGCCGAGGTCCAGGCGCACGCCGCGGCGGGAGCGGGCCCGCCCCGTCACCGGCCAGTTGATGTAGGCGACGCCCGGGCCGACGTCGTCCTGGACCTCCACCGTGGCCAGTGAGTCCAGGGGCAGCTCGCGGGAGTACAGCGGGGCCCGGAGGCGGAGTACGCCGGCGGCGGGGTCCGCCGCGAGCTCGATGCGGGCGCGCAGGAACGCCACCTGGCTCAGCCACACGACCAGCCCGAGGCTCACCGCGGCGATCACGAGGATGCCCGCCGACCGTAGGGCCTGATCCAGCACGAGCAAGAGGACCAAGGGGAGCGCCGTGACGAACACCAACGCCCACCCCAGCACCGCGTAGCCGGGCGGCGGCTCGACGACGGCGGTGCGCGCCGCCTCGGCCGGCGCGGTGGTCATCGGCGCCGGTCCGGGTCCGACGGGGGCTTCAGCCCGAACCGGACGATGTGGAACGCCAGACCCAGCAGCAAGAGCCCCCAGCCGATGAGTCCTCGCCATTCGAGGTCCGTGAAGGAGAGGACGTAGAGGCCCGCGACGGTGGCGAGCACCGCCGCAAGAGGCCAGTCGGCGGCCGCCATCGCCAGCACCACCAGGAGCACGGCGGCGATCGTCACTGCGGTGTACCGCAGGAACAGGGCGCGGTTGCCGAGCGCCTCCTCGAGTCGTGACTCCGTGCCGGTGTGGACGGGGGTGGTACCGGGGGCGGCCTTGAAGAGGCGGATGTGGCCGTAGGTGAGCGCGGGCGTCCAGCCGGCGGCCCGGAAGAGGTCGAAGTGGTGGTCGTCGGGGTCGGTCTCGTAGGACATGTCGAAGACGACGTCCTCGGGCTCGGCGTCCTCGAAGCGCCAGCCGTGGGCGGCCAGGGAGAACCCGGTCAGCCGCTGGCCGCGGCGGGCCGTGTCTTCGAACCTCGCGAGGTCCTTCTCCGGGGTGAAGGCCGGCCCACTGCTCATGCGTGTGGTGCTCATGTCGTCTCCATGATCTGGTCGGCCATCGCCAGGATTCCGCGCCGGCGCTCGATGTCGCTCATCAGGACGCCGCGTCCCCGGGGGTGAGGCGATGGACGCGTCGGGCGTCGTCGCCGTCGAACTCCTCGATGAACCCGGCATCCCTGAGCTTCTTCAACGTGGTGTGGAGATGCGGATCATCGGGGTCCCGCCACTCCCCGAGAATCATTGAGGGATATATCTCTGAGTGACACTCAGTCATCGACTGCCGGTGGGTGCAAGGGGATGGGGCATCGGATGCCGACCTTGACGCCCCCCCGGGCGCGACGACGCCCCGGATGCGCGCGGCACCCGGGGCGTCGTCGGTGGGACGAGGTGGTCGGTCAGTGGCCGTAGCCGCCCTCGTCGTTCTCCTCGGTCTCCTTCTCGGACTGCTCGGCCTTGGCCGCGAGGCCGTCGACCTCGGCGGGCGCCTGCTGCGCGGCCTGGTCCTGGTCGCCGGGGGCGTCGGAGTTCTTCGTCTCGGGGATCTGCTGATCAGCCATGGGTGCCCTCCTCAGGCGTGGTGGGAGGGGCGCCGGGTGAGCGCCCCCTGTCCGACGGCGCCCGGGGTGGGGTGGGCCGACGTCGTCGCAAGTCAACCAAGGGTCAGGCCGACACGCCCACCCCTGGCCCTCCTGCCGGAGGCCCCCGGGTCAGTCCTTGCCGGGCAGCAGGTCGCGGGCGGTCTCGGCGGCGCGCTGGAGCAGGGAGTCGTCCCCGCCGCCGGCCCAGGAGGGGTCGTGGGGCATCGGGCCCATCGGATCGGCCGCGTCCGGGTCGGGTCCACCGCTGCACCTCGTTGCGCGACTTGGCTCGCGGGTAGTAGCGCATGACCTCCGCGTCTCCGAGGAGCCTGCACATGTCGTCGAGGTCAGCGTCGGTCATGCACCGGAACGTGAGTCGATCGGTGGGTTGCGGGATCACCCGACGACCTTACCGACGGCACCGAACCGGCTTCTTGTCTTCGACATGTGCGTGAAACCGCCCCCGCGGTCTGCCGCGCTCACCCCACGAAGACGCAGAAGGGGTGGCCGGCCGGGTCCGCGAACACGTACAGGGGCTCGTCCTCGTCGTCGGAGCGGTCCAGGACGAGACGCCCGCCCAGGCGCAGCGCGTGGTCGTGGGCCGCGTCGAGGGACTCGCGGTCCGGCACGGTGAAATCCAGGTGCAGCTGCATCGGCACCTCGGGTGACGGCCACGTGCTGGGCTTCAGTTCCTCGGTGCGCTGGAATGTCAGGACGCGGCGGCCGTCGTCGTCCAGCAGCACGAGCCAGTCCGCGCTGTCCGGCTCGCGGCCGTCCGCGAGCTCGTCGCCCGCGCGGTAGTGGAGGCCGAGGAGCTCGCGGTAGAACTCCGCGACGGAACGGATGTCGGCGGCGTCGACGACCGGCTGCTGGAGCACGGGGCGGCTGACCATGGCCACACATTAAGCGACCTCGGCGTCCGCGTCAGCGTCTCGGCCTCAGTCGACGTCGTCGCGCCCCGCATCCACCCACCGCGCGGCCGGCACGACGGCGGCCAGCGAGACCACCGCCAGGACCTGCCACCCCGCGAGCGCCCAGCCGACCCCGAGCGTCGCCCCGAGCGCACCTCCCGCGAGGGTCGCCAGCGGCACGGAGCCCCGGGTGAGGGTGCGGCGCATCGCGGTGACCCGCCCGAGTGTGCCCTCGGGGCAGGCGCGGGCGGTCACGGCG
Source organism: Micrococcus sp. PSi08 (assembly GCF_054960655.1). Lineage (NCBI taxonomy): Bacteria > Bacillati > Actinomycetota > Actinomycetes > Micrococcales > Micrococcaceae > Micrococcus > Micrococcus sp. PSi08. The sequence continues at coordinate 38,767 of NZ_JBHNYP010000021.1, forward strand.
GCCTGGGTGATGTTCCCGAGCAGGACCATGAACCCCCAGAGGGCGGCGCCGGCCAGCAGCCACGGCCCGGCATGAGCGCGGTCGGCGTAGGCCAGCAGGTGCAGCCCCACGGCCACGGCGCAGCCGACCGAGCCGAGGAGGATGCACCGGCGCTCGCCCAGGCGGTCGATGGCCCGGCCCGCCAGGGACGAGGCCGCCAGTGCCCCGACCGCACCGGCGGTGATCTGGACGCCCAGGAACTCCGGCCCGAGCCGCAGGTCGGTCAGGATCCAGACCGCCTCGACCGGGGCGAAGAGGGCCATGCCCACGTTGGCGGCCACCGACCCCATCGTCAGCAGCCACAGGACCGGGGTGCGCCGCAGCACCGTCCACCCCTCCGCGGCGTCCTTCCCGAACCGGGCCCAGCGGGACAGGACGTCCGCGACGCCGGGGTCCCCGTCGTCGTCCGGAATGTCCACCGCGGCGGAGGGCCGCAGCCGTACCCGGAGCGCGACGATCGCCGCCGCGAAGAGGAACGCCGTCGCGATGCCGAGCACGGGTCCCGCGCCCAGCGACCCGACGAGGACGCCCGCCGCGGCGGGCACGATCAACACGAGGGCGGCGTCGGCGGACTCGAGCCGCGCCGTCAGGCGGGCGACGGCGGTGGCCGGCACGACGCGCGGCACGAGCGCGGTCTGGGTGGTCTCGGCCAGCACCGTGAGCACGCCCAGCAGGGCCATGACGGCGGCGAGGTGACCGAACGTGAGCGCGTCGAACGCCCACGCCACGACGAGCGAGCCGAGCACCGCCGCCTTGGCGAGGCCGGTGGCCGCGAGCAGCCGCGGGCTGAGGTGCCGGTCCACCACGATGCCGATGGGCACGCCGAGCAGGAGGAATCCCAACCCGGAGAGCGTCATCAGCACGCCCATGCCGTCGGCGCCCACGCCGAGCAGGAGCACCGCCAGGACGTCCAGGGCGACGTCCGTGGCGGACCGGCCACCCGCGTCGAGGGCGTTGGAGGCGACCAGCCACCGCGCCCGTCCTTCCGGCGGCGGGGGCGTCTCAGCGTCAGGGGTGCGGGGGGCAGGCGTCTGACGACGCGGGTCCGTGCTCACCGCCACACGTGGAGCAGGTAGCCGTAGCTCAGCGACGTCGTTGCGGGGTGCTCGGCGAGCCACGCGTCGGCGACCCCTCGCTCGAACTCCAGCCGCAGGACGGCCTCGAGGTCGGCGCGGGAGTCGAAGGTCCACGAGCTCATGACCTCGCGGGTCTGGGCCCCGACGCCGGCCCACCACTCGCGCGCGTACGTGTCCTGGCCCTGCGCCGCCGCGTTCGTGCTCGCCCGCAGCAGCTCGGCGAACTGGCCGCGCTCGGTGTCGTTGTCGATCACCACGAGCGCGCCGCCGGGCCGCAGCACCCGGGTGACCTCGTCCAGGCCGGGTCGGACGTCCCAGCGCGGGTGCGGGAAGAAGTACGCGAACCGGGCATGCACGACGTCGACGCTCGCCTCCGGCAGCGGGATCTGCTCGGCCGAGCCGTACAGCACGCGCGCCCCGCCGGGGCGGGCGCGGGCGGCCCCCAGCAGGCGCACGTCCGGCTCGACGGCGATCGTCTCGGCCGCGTCGGCGTAGCGGGGCAGCCAGAAGCCGGTGCCCGCACCGAGGTCGAGCAGCGTCCGCCCGGCCCAAGGCGCCGCCTCCTGCAGCGCCGCCCAGAGGGCGCCCTCACGGTCCATGGCCGCGTTCTCTATCTCGTACAGCGCCGGGTCCACGCCCTGGTTGCCCGAGGGACGGAAGTCGGGCAGGCCCGTGGCCGGTCCGCCCGGTGTGCTCTGCGTCATGCCCGGGAGTCTGACACACCCCCCCTCCACGCCGGTCCGTCACACGGGTCTGCCACGGCCCGCCGCGCCCCGGAGAGGCTCCGGCCGGTCCTGGATGGCGCGGTGGCGGCTCATGTGACGCGCGAGCCGGCCGCCCGCTGGACTCGCGGCGGCCCACCGCGTGGGATGGGCTCACCACCCATCCAGAGCGGCCGAGAGATCTGGCTCGACGACGCCGCAGCAACCCGCCCGCCGGACCCGGACCCCCGGGAACGGCAGGCCCGGTGCTACCGCCAGGACCGATGGAGGAGAGCAGATGCCCCGTCACGCCACACAGCAAGTCCACGCCGGCTACGAGCCCGCCGCACCCCACCGGCCGGTCGTCCCGCCCATCCACCAGACCACGGCGTTCCGTTTCCCGGACCACGCCACGGCGGCATCGATGTTCCGGCTCGAGACCCCCGGCTTCACCTACAGCCGCACGGGCAACCCGACCGTCGCGGTGTTCGAGAACCGCCTCGCCGCACTGGAGGGCGGCATCGGCGCGATCGCCACGGCCACCGGCCAGGCCGCCGTCGCGCTGTCCCTGCTGGCGCTGCTGCAGGGCGACAAGCACCTGGTCGCCTCCAGCCAGCTCTACGGGGGCACCGTCGACCTGCTGACGGACACGTTCGCGGACTTCGGCATCGAGGTCACCTTCGCGGACCCGGCGGACCCGCCCGCGTGGGCCGCCGCGGTCCGGCCCGACACGCGCGCGTTCTTCCTCGAGGCCATCACCAACCCGCTCGCCACCCTCCCGGACCTGCCGGCGCTCGCGGACCTCGCCCACGCGGCCGGTGTGCCCGTGGTGGTGGACAGCACCCTCGCGACGCCGGCCCTCTACCGGCCGCTGGAGCACGGCGCCGACGTCGTCGTGCACTCGGCCACCAAGTTCCTCGGCGGGCACGGCGCGGTGCTCGGCGGCGCGATCGTGGACGGCGGCACGTTCGACTACGGCGCGGCGCCGGACCGGTGGCCGCAGCTGGCCCGGCCCAAGGCCCGCTACGGCGGGCAGACGCTGGTCGAGCGGCACGGCCGTGGCGCCTACCTGACGCTGGCCCGCAGCAAGTTCCTGCACGACCTCGGCCCCACCCTCGCCCCCGCGAGCGCGGCGCAGTTCATCCAGGGGCTCGAGACGCTCGACCTGCGCGTGGCCCGCCACACCGCCACCGCGCTGGCCGTGGCCCAACACCTGGCCGGGCACCCCGCGGTCGCGCGGGTGCACCACCCCGGTGTGGCCGGGCATCCCAGCGCGGCGCTGGCCGCCCGCGACTTCCCGGACGGCGTCGGCTCGGTGTTCTCCTTCGACCTGGCCTGCGGCCCCGAGGCCGTGGCCCCGTTCCTCGACGCGCTCGAGCTGTTTCAGCTGGTGGTCAACGTCGGCGACGCCCGGTCCCTCGTCTCCCACCCGGCGACCATGACGCACTGTCGCCTGACGCGGCAGCAGCGCGAGGCCGCCGGGATCGCCGAGACCACCGTCCGGCTCTCCATCGGGCTGGAGTGTCCCGACGACCTGATCGCGGACCTGGACCGCGCCCTGGCCGTGGTGTCCGCCGCCGGGCCGGCCGTCCCCGCCGCCACGCCCGCCGTCCCCGAGACCGCCGCCGTCACCCAGGAGGTGCGCTGAGATGACCGCCGTCCACCACACCACCCGCTCCGTGTCCCGTCCCGCCGTCCGCGGCTTCACCACCACCGCCGTGCACACCGGCCAGGAGCCCGACCCGCTGACCGGCGCCGTGGTGCCGCCGATCTACCAGACCAGCACCTTCGTGCAGGACGGCATCAACGTGCTGCGCGCCGGGCACGAGTACAGCCGGGGCTCCAACCCGACCCGGAACGGCTTCGAGACCCAGCTCGCCGCCCTCGAGCACGGCGACCGGGCGTTCGCGTTCGCCTCCGGGCTCGCCGCCGAGGACGCCCTCCTGCGGGCCGTGCTGCGCCCCGGCGACCACATCGTGCTGGGCGGCGACGGCTACGGCGGCACCCACCGCCTCATCACCACCGTCCTCGAGCCGTGGGGTGTGTCCAACACCCCCGTGGACATCACCGACCCGACGGCGGTCGCCGCGGCCGTCCGTCCCGGCCGCACCGCGCTGCTGTGGGTGGAGACGCCCTCCAACCCGCTGCTCGGCATCGCGGACCTGGCCGCCTGGGCGCAGATCGCCCACGACGCCGGCGCGCTGCTGGTCGTGGACAACACGTTCGCCTCGCCCTACCTCCAGCGGCCCCTCGACCTCGGCGCGGACGTCGTGGTGCACTCCACCACCAAGTACATCGGCGGGCACTCGGACGTGCTCGGCGGCGCCGTGGTGGTGGCCGACCGCGAGTTCCGCGGCCGGGCGCTGGCCGAGGCGGTGGCCTACCAGCAGTTCGCCGCCGGTGCGGTCGCCGGCCCGCAGGACTCCTACCTCGCCGCCCGCGGCCTCAAGACGCTCGGCCTGCGCATGGACCGGCACGGCGCCAACGCCGCCGCGCTCGCGGGCTGGCTGCAGGGCCGCCCCGAGGTCGCCCAGGTCTTCTACCCCGGGCTGCCCGACCACCCGGGCCATGCACTCGCCGCGCGGCAGATGGACGGCTTCGGCGGGATCGTCTCCATCCGGTTGGGTGGGGGAGAGGCCGCGGCCCGCGCGTTCGCCGAGGCCACCGAGCTGTTCGCGCTCTCGGTCAGCCTCGGCGGGGTCGAATCGCTGCTCTGCTACTCCTCCGAGATGACCCACGCCTCCGTGCGGGGCACGCCCCTGGCCGTCCCCACGGACCTGGTCCGGCTCTCCGTCGGCATCGAGGACGTGGCCGACCTGCAGGCGGACCTCGAGGCCGGCCTCGAGTGCGCCGCACGCGTCGCCGCCGGCCGCGGGGCGCCGTCGTCGTCCGCGGTGCCCCGTCCCGCCCCCGCCCACCACCGCACCACCCACGCCCGCACCCCGGAGAGGACCCGATGAGCCACGCCACCCTTGTCCCGAGCACCGCGCCCACCCGCGTGGACGACCTGACGTTCAGCATCCACACCACGCCGTTCGACGAGGACTACACGCCCGCCGCCAGCACGCGCGCCACCACGAACTTCGCGAACCTCGCCCGCGGTGCGGACCGGCGGGAGAACCTGCGCGCCGCCCTGGCCATGATCGACGGGCGCCTCAACGACCTCGCCCCCTGGGACAACCCGGAGCGGGACCGCTACACGGCACGGATCGAGATCGTCTCGATCGACGTGCACTTCACCGCCGACGACGGCGCGGATGTCGACTTCCCGCTCATGGAGATGCTCGACGTGCGGGTGGTCGAGCGTGCGACGGGCGCTGTGCTCGGCCGCAGTGTGGGGAACAACTTCTCCTCCTACGTCCGCGACCACGACTTCTCCGTGGTGCTGCCCGCGCACGCGGCGACGTCGCCGGGGACCGAGGAGCCCGACGGCTTCGGCGACCTGCACGGGCGGCTGTTCCAGCACCTGCTCGACTCGCAGGCGTACCGGGAGCGGTTCCCGCAGCCGCCCGTGATCTGCATCAGCGTGTCCACGAGCCGCACCTACCGGCGGCTGACGAACGAGCACCCGGTGCTCGGGGTCGAGTACCGCCAGGACGAGCCCTCCCGCACGGACCGCTACTTCGGCCGGATGGGCCTGGGGATCCGGTGCTTCCTGCCGCGCGGGGCCGTGGCGCCGCTGGCGTTCTACTCGCGGGGAGACCTGCTCAACGACCACGCGAACCTCTCCCTGGCCGGGCTGATCGCCACCATGGAGACCTTCCAGCGGATCTACCGGCCGGAGATCTACAACGCGAACGCCGGGGCCGGCGAGGTCTACCGGCCGCGTCTGGACCACGGCGACTTCTCGCAGACCCGGATCGCCTACGACCGCGAGGAGCGGGCCCGCCTCGGCCGGGAGCAGGGGGAGTACACGCAGGCGCACTTCGTGGGCCCGCACCGCGACCTGCTGGAGCGCTGGGCCGCCGCCCACGCCGCACGAGACACCGAGGAGACCCGATGACCACCCTGATCCCCACCACCCTCGTCGGCAGCCTGCCGAAGCCCGGCTGGCTCGCCGAGGAGGAGACGCTCTGGTCGCCCTGGAAGCTCGAGGGGGAGCAGCTGCGCGAGGGCAAGCTCGACGCGCTCGCCCTCGCCGTGGCCGATCAGGAGCGTGCGGGCATCGACATCGTCTGCGACGGCGAGCAGACCCGCCAGCACTTCGTCACCACGTTCATCGAGCACCTCGGCGGTGTGGACTTCGACCGGCGCGAGACGGTGCGGATCCGCGACCGGTACGACGCGAGCGTGCCGACCGTCGTCGGGGAGGTGGGCCGGCCGGCGCCGGTGTTCGTGGACGACGCGAAGGCTCTGCGCGCCCGGACGGACCGGCCCATCAAGTGGACCCTGCCCGGGCCGATGACCATGATCGACACCCTCGCCGACCGCCACTACGGCAGCCGCGAGAAGCTCGCGTGGGAGTTCGCGCGCATCCTCAACGAGGAGGCGCGGGAGCTGGCGGCGGTGGGCGTCGACGTCGTGCAGTTCGACGAGCCCGCGTTCAACGTGTTCTTCGACGACGTCCGCGACTGGGGCGTGGCGACGCTCGAGCGTGCGGCCGAGGGCCTGACGTGTGAGACGGCCGTGCACATCTGTTACGGCTACGGGATCAAGGCGAACAACGACTGGAAGGCCACGCTCGGGGAGGAGTGGCGCCAGTACGAGACGTCGTTCCCGCTGCTGCGCGAGTCCACGATCGACACGATCGCCCTGGAGCGGCACCACTCCCGGGTGCCGGCGGAGCTCATCGGCCTGCTGCGCGGCAAGAAGGTGATGGTCGGCGCGATCGACGTGGCGAGCGACGAGATCGAGACGCCCGAGGAGGTCGCGGCGACCCTCCGGGAGACCCTCGAGTTCGTGGACGCGGACAAGCTGATCGCGAGCACCAACTGCGGCATGGCGCCGCTGGCTCGCTCCGTGGCGCGGGACAAGACCGCCGCGCTCGTGGCCGGCGCGCGGATCCTCCGGGAGGAGCTGGGCGGGGAGTGAGGGGGGCCTGATGGCCTTGCCTGGCCGGCGGGGCCCCGTCAGGATCGTCTGCATGGATCCTGATGCGAGCCCCCGTGTCCGGCTCACCGCTGACGATCCCCGGCCGGGCAGTCGTCCCGCGACGTCGACCGAGGGGCCCCACCGACAGCTTGATCAGCGATCATCGCCGGAGCTGTGGGGCCGTCTGGTCGCTGCGGTGTTCGCCCTCGACGGCGTCGAGGAGGGCCACAGCACCGTCTCGCCAGCAACGTCGCGCGCCCTCCACCTGACAGGCCGGCCGGAGGAGCGCACCCCGGAGGTCAACCTCTCACCAGGCCGGCGCTGGGAGCCGGTGCACCTGCATGGGGTGGACGACACGTCAGTGCACCTCGTCCTGGCGCCCGAGCGCGGCGTCCGTCTGGCCGAGCTCGGATGGCTCGAACCGCATGGCTACGCGGACTTCGGCACGGAGTGGATGCTCTACGGTCCGCGGGACGAGGCAGAGCTGGCCGTCGTCGTCGGGATCATCGAGGAGTCGCTCGCCTACGCGCGCGGTTGACGCAGCGCCCCGGAGCGGGGAAGCGGACGCGAGAGGAAACTGCGAATTTTTCGTTTTCGCGGGTAGTCTTGTTCCATGACTGCGACGGTGAATGACAAGCACACGGTGCTGCCGCCGACGGACCTCGAGGAGATGCTCGACGTCGGCAGGTTCCTCGACGGCCTGACGCAGCCGGCCGCCCTGGTCGGCCCTGATGGGCAGAAGGTCCCCCTGCCGCCAGAGGCTTTCAACGTCCTGCGGGACGTCGTCGAGGCGATGCGGGTGGGCAAGGCCATCACGGTGGCACCCGTCGACCAGCTGCTCACGACACAGGAGGCGGCGAACTTCCTCGGCATCAGTCGTCCCACGCTGGTGAGGCTGCTCGAGGAGGGCGCGTTGCCGTACGAGAGGACGACCGGTGGTCGGCACCGACGCATCCGGCTCCAAGACGTCGTGTCCTATCAGCAGCGGAAGCGCGGGGAGCGGCGTGCCTCGCTGAGCGACCTCGTAGGGGAGGCCTCGTCTGCGGGGCTCTACGACCAGAAGGCGGAGTCCTACCGCGAGGCGTTGCGTCAGGCTCGCGCCGACCTCCGGGGTGAGCGCGGGTAGTGGCGCGCTTCAGCGCGGTGCTCGACGCGTGCGTCCTCGTGCCCATCGCCCAAGCGGACACCTTGCTGCATCTGGCCGAGGCGGGCCTCTATCGGCCGGTATGGAGCGGGCGGATCCTCGACGAGACGGTGCGCGCACTGGAAGCGATGCATCCAGACATGCGTGCGTCGGGGGCGGCGCGTCACCGTGCCGGGGTCATGGACGCCGCCTTCGACGACGCGCGGGTCGAGGGGTGGGAGCAGCTCGTGCCCGGGATTGATCTTCCGGACCCCGATGATCGGCATGTGGTCGCCGCCGCGATCCAGGGACGTGCTGACCTGATCGTCACGGCGAATCTGAAGGACTTCCCGCGGGAGGTCGTTGAGTCCTTCGACATCGAGGTGCAGAGTCCGGATGAGTTTTTCATGAACCAGCTCGACCTGGACCCGGCTCGAGTGATGACGGCCCTCGCAGCCCAAGCGGGCGCGACACGGAATCCTCCGTTGACCGTCAGGGACGTCCTTGAGCGGCTGGTGCCGTGCGGTGCACCCCTGTTCGCGGAGGCCGCACGAGCCCAGCTCTGGCGGGTCGACGTTGAGCGACCTTGATTCAGCCCGACGCCAGAACCGGCGTCTGTCGGCTCACCCCCACACGCCGGAACCGGCGATGAGCCGGACCGCGAGCACCGCCATGACCACCGCGATCACCACGTCCACCACGCGCCACGCCTTCGGGTCGGCGAGCACCCGGGCCAGCAGGCGCGCGCCGTAGCCGAGCGCGGTGAACCACAGGACCGAGGCGGCGACGGCGCCGGCGGCGAAGACCCACCGCGCGTCGGGACCGTGCTGGTTGGCGAGGCTGCCCAGCAGCACCACGGTGTCCAGGTAGACGTGCGGGTTGAGCCAGGTCAGTGCGAGCGTGGTGGCGACGACCGAGCCCGCGGTCCGCGGCGCCTGCTCGGCCACGAGCCCCTGCGGGCGCAGCGCGGCACGCAGGGAGGAGACCGCGAACCAGAGCAGGTACAGGGCGCCGCCCCAGCGCAGCACCTCGAGCAGCCACGGCACGGCCTGCACGAGCGCACCCACCCCGGCGGTCCCGGCCAGGATCAGCACGGCGTCCGAGGCCATGCACACCAGCACGACGGCGCCCACATGCTCCCGGCGCACGCCCTGGCGGAGCACGAAGGCGTTCTGGGCGCCGATGGCGACGATGAGGGCGAGTCCGGTGAGCAGGCCGGTGCCGGCGAGGGTCCACATGGGTGAGGACGCTAGGGCCCGGCCGGGCCTGAGCCAAACGAAGAGAACTGCAGGTGCCTAAGCTCTGCTTCATGAACCTTGATCAGCTGCAGGCGCTGCGTGCGATCGCGGACGAGGGCTCGTTCGAGGCGGCCGCGTACGAGCTCGGCGTCAGCGCCTCGGCGGTCAGCCAGCGCATCCGCGCCCTGGAGCGGGAGGTGGGCCAGGTGCTGCTCCGGCGCGGCACACCCTGCGAGCCGACCGAGGCCGGCGTCGGCCTGGTGCGCGTGGCCCGGCACATGCGGGTGCTCGAACAGGAGGCGTGGGCCGGGCTGGGCCGCACGGCGGCCGGGCGCAGCGTCACCTCCCTGGCCGTGCCCGCCGACGTGCTGGGCACGTGGTTCGGGCCCGTCCTGGCCGAGGCCGCCGACTGGGACGACACGGTCCTGGACCTGCACGTCGAGGACCAGGACCACAGCGCCCGGCTGCTGCGCCGGGGCGAGGTGCTGGCCGCCGTCACCACGGAGCCGCAGCCGGTGCAGGGGTGTGCGGCGGAGCCGCTGGGGAGCATGCGCTACGTCCCGCTCGCCTCGCCCGCCCTGCTCGCCCGGCACGCGGCGGGCGACGTCGTCGACCTCGGCGCGATGCCCATGATGCGCTACAACGCGAAGGACGACCTGCAGCGCCTCGCGCTGAGCGGCGCCGGGCTGGACGTCGCCCCGCCCACGCACCTGGCGCCGTCGTTCGACGGGTTCCACCGGCCCGTCCGGGCCGGCCTGGGGTGGGGGATGCTCGTGGACGCCCAGGCCGTCGAGGACGTGCGCGCCGGCCGGCTGGTCCGCGTGCCCGGGCTCGACGACGTCCTCGTGCCCCTGTACTGGCAGGCGGCCACACTGCCCGTGACGCGCCTGGTGCGGCTCACGCGGGCGGTGCGGGAGGCGGCCCAGCGGACGCTCGAGCGGGGGTGAGGCGGCGCCGCGGGTCGCGGGCCGTCAGCGACGTCGCAGCGGTGCCGGCGCTTCCATGGACGCCTCGGCCAGCACGGGCCGGAAGCCCAGCGCCTCGTTGACGTCGAGCATGTGCCGGTTCTCCTCGGCGTTCCACGTGATGATCGCGCGGGCCCCGGGCAGCGCGTCGCGCACGGCGATGAGGTTCGCCGCCTTCACGCGCATGCCGAGGCGGTGGCCGCGGTGCTCGGGCAGCACGATGGTGTCCCACTGGTCGATGAGCCCGTCCGGGCGCGAGCGGGGCGCCACCAGCTCGCTCAGGGCAACGATCCGACCGGTGGCGCGGTGCCGCGCCACCGCGCGGAAGAGGCGCCCGGTCGTGAGGATCTGCTCGTCCATGCGACGCACGCGGGCCGCGTCCCACACCTGCTCCACCACGGTGCGTTCCCCGGAGGGCACGTCCGTGGCCATGCGGGCCTTGAGGACGGCAAGGTCGTCCTGCAGGGACGCGTCGGCCGCGCCCTCCCAGGCGTGGAGCACGTAGTCCGACGAGACGCGTTCGGCCTCGGCCAGGGCGACGGCGGGGTCGATCCCCGGATCGGCGAAGTCATACCGGCTCACCCGCTCGATCTGGACGAGCGCGAAGCCGTAGGACTGGGCGAGACGCACACCCGGATGCTCGGCGGGCACCGCGCCGACGCCGTTGGGCGGGGTGAGCGCCCGTTGCCCGGCCACCGGCCGCGGCGTCAGCGGCCAGGTCTCGAAACGGGTGAGGCCCGCGGTGTCCAGGACGAGCCGCTCGGCCAGTGCGCGGCCGTGGCCGCGTCCGCGGTGCCGCGGGAGGACGTAGACGTTGAGGGCGGCCGCGTCAGGGTCGTCGACGTGGTTGATCAGGACGCGGGCGTAGCCGACCGCCTCGCCGTCGACGTACGCCAGGTAGCGGCGCTGCGTGTGGTCGGTCTCGGCGGCGGCCTGGATGAGCGCGTCCGTGGGGGTCTCGTCCCACTCGGTCGTGCCGATCAGCTCGTGGTTGTACTCGTCTCCGAGGCGGCAGTAGGCCCGCCAGTGGGGGTCGTCCGACGAGGCGGGCAGGGGGAATTCGATGATGTCAGGCATGCGGTGACTGCTTTCTGAAGAAAGGGGTGGGCGCAGAGGCACCCGTCGAGCCGTGCTCGAGACGGGTGCGCGGGGAGGGCCGGTGGTGGGTCGTCGGACCCCCGGGGTCACTGCTGCTGCATCATGGGGTGAACTGTGTCACGATGCGGATCGGTGGGCAAGGGCCTTTGCTGTCGAGATGCAGGCAAGGTTCCACACGACGCGCGGTGGACTCTTCGCGTATCGGGCGGGATCCGGTCGGCGTGACACTGGGTGTCCAGGTGGGCGCCCCCGCGCACCCCAGGGCTCGCTCGAAACGTACGGACGGCTGCCGCTCTAGCGGGTTGGTTGTGGCGAGCCGTGCGGCGGGCGGGCAGGGCCGGAGGTGGCGCACACGGCGCATGGCGGGCCCCTCGTCACTAACGACCGATTTAGCCGGATGAGCGTGCTCTGATCGACCGGACATCCTCAACCAGGCGGCTCGCCTGGTCGTGGTCGTCCACTACGACGTTGAAGAGCGACCCGTCACGGGTCCGGATCGTGACGCGGGCCCGACCGCCGTTGTTGATGCGGACCCCGCCGGGGGCTGAAGCGCGGCCCGTGACGAACCAGTTGAGGAGTCCGTGGTTCATGCCGTCATCACTGGCTGAAGTGATGTCGGAGATCTCCGAGACGGGAATCGCTCGCCTGCAGAACGGCGCGTGAATCCGCACCTCTGGCGTCGGACCCTCAGGGACGTCGACAGTGATTCGAGCCCCTAGGCTCACCAAGCGGTTTCCACGGACTGTCACTCTCATGCGCCCACGATCCGGCATGATGCGGTTCCGACACCAGGGCGGAGGGCAACAACTCACCCGCCCCAACTTCTCCAGCTGAGGTTATGCCGGACAGCGATCTGTGCGAGATACCGGACATTCATCGGCGCAAGTCACACCGCCTAGCAGGCGACGTGGGGAGACTGCCGGAGACATCTGGGGCGCGTGCCACAAACGACCGTTTAAGCCGCGTGCCTCTGAGAGTCACCTACCCGCCGCATCCGCAGGCGGAGGATGGCGAAAGCGCTCACCCCCCGAGTGGGGCTGGCGTCCATGGCGCGGGTGGTGACCGATGCAGTTCCGGCGTGGGTCAGCACTACACGGGTCGGTCAGACCCGCGTAGCGTCGATGCTGTCCGGCGTGGAGCCCCTCGGGCCTTCACGCATCCGACTTGATCGGGGGGAGTCCTCTTTTGTACATCCACAAGCAGAAGCTTCAGCACGTCTCCAGTCCTGAGAAGCCTGACGCGGTCTACGCCCGCAAGCTGCAGGAGGTGATCGGCGGGCAGTACGGTGAGATCACCGTGGCCATGCAGTACAGCTTCCAGGCATGGAACGCCCACATTCCGGGCAAGTACCGGGACCTGCTCTTCAGCACGGCGGCCGAGGAGTTCGGTCACGTCGAGATGCTCGCCACCATGGTGGCCCAGCTGCTGGAGAAGGCCCCGGTGGGGATCACCACCGACGCCATCCAGGATGACCCGGCCGTGGCCGCCGTCATCGGGGGCACCGATCTGCAGCAGGCCATCGTGGCCGGTGCCGGTGCTCGCCCCGTGGACAGCATGGGGAATCCGTGGACGGCGGCCTACGTCACCGCCAGCGGCAACCTGTTGGCGGACATGACCGCCAACCTCAACGCCGAGATGCAGGGCCGCACCCAGGTGGCCCGGCTCTACCACATGACCGATGACCCGGGCATCCGGGAGCTGCTCTCCTTCCTTCTGGCCCGGGACACGATGCACCAGAACCAGTGGGCGGCGGCTGTGAAGGAGCTGCAGGAGGACGGCCTGGAGGAGATGCCGGTGCCGAGCAACTTCCCGCAGAAGAAGGAGGCCATGGAGCACTCGTACACGCACTACGAATTCTCTGACGGTCAGGCCACTGCGCAGGGTTCGTGGGCTGCAGGCCCCACCCCGGACGGCAAGGGCGAGTTCTCCTACTCGGCCGAGCCGCCGGCGGGGGTCCCCATGCCCCCGCCCACCCACCCGGACTCCCGTTTCTACGGGACCACGGAGGTGCCCAACCGCCTCGAGAAGCTGGCGGGCACGGTGCAGGACAAGCTGCACCGCGAGTGACCCGACCTTCCCGATGAGGGAGTGCACGGGCCCGTCTGCTCCGGCAGGCGGGCCCGTGTCGTCTGTCCCTGTACGGGTCCGCATCTACCTGGCAAGCGCCGTGGCGAGAATGTGCCTCGCCATTCTTGAGGGGATGCGGGCGCTTCGGACAGGGCTGCGTGGTCGCACGGAGTGTTCTTGACCCACGTCCACGCGGGTATACCCCTTTACACGCCCTGCC
>NZ_JBHNYP010000022.1:0-47447 GCF_054960655.1 Micrococcus sp. PSi08
GGGACGCGGGGGCGGCGGGGGCCGTGTCAGCCCGGTCCGCGTCCGGGTGCCCGTCCAGGTGTCCGTGGTGACCGGCCTGGCGGCGCTCCTGGACGCTGTGCAGGTCGATGACCTCGGCGCCCGTGGCCGCGGGCGTCGGCGTGGTGGCCTCAGGGGTCGGCGTGGGCGCGTCCGCCTCCGGGGAGGCCGTCGCCGGGGCCGCGACGGCGGTCCGGCGCGGGGCGCCCGTCGTCGGGTCGACACGGGGCACGCGGGGGCGGCGCGGACTCATCGCGGACTCCTTCGGACGCGTGGCGGGGACCCTCCCAGCCTACTGCCCGCCCCTGACAGGATCCTGGTCGCGCCGGGACGGGCGCGGGCCCGCCCGGAAGGATCCGGGCGGGCCCGCGCGTCGTCGTCGGGGACGGTCAGCCGCGGAAGCGCGGGAAGGCGGAGCGGCCCGCGTAGACGGCGGCGTCGGCCAGGTCCTCCTCGATGCGCAGCAGCTGGTTGTACTTGGCCACGCGGTCCGAGCGGGCCGGGGCGCCGGTCTTGATCTGGCCGGCGTTGGTGGCCACCGCGAGGTCCGCGATGAACGTGTCCTCGGTCTCGCCCGAGCGGTGCGAGATCATGCAGTGGAACATGTGGCGCTGGGCCAGGGAGATCGCGTCGAAGGTCTCGGTCAGGGAGCCGATCTGGTTGACCTTCACGAGCAGGGCGTTGCCGGCCTTCTCGTCGATGCCGCGCTGCAGCCGCTCCACGTTGGTGACGAACAGGTCGTCGCCCACCAGCTGGACGCGATCGCCCAGCTGCGCCGTCAGGTGCTGCCAGCCGTCCCAGTCGTCCTCGTCGAGCGGGTCCTCGATGGAGACGATCGGGTAGTTGTCCACCAGCTCGGTGTAGTAGGCGGCCATCTCCTCGGCGGAGCGCTGCTGGCCCTCGAAGGTGTAGGAGCCCTTGTCGAAGAACTCGGAGGAGGCGACGTCCAGCGCCAGCGCGATGTCCTCGCCCAGGCGGTAGCCGGCCTTCGTCACGGCCTCGGCGATGAGGTCCAGGGCGGCGCGGTTGGACTCCAGGGACGGGGCGAACCCGCCCTCGTCGCCCAGGCCGGTGGACAGGCCCTTCTCCTGCAGCACGGTCTTCAGGGCGTGATAGACCTCGGTGCCCCAGCGCAGGGCCTCGCGGAAGGACGGGGCGCCGATCGGGGCGATCATGAACTCCTGGATGTCCACGTTGGAGTCCGCGTGGGCGCCGCCGTTGAGGATGTTCATCATCGGCACGGGCAGCACGTGGGCGTTCGGGCCGCCCAGGTACTTGTAGAGCAAGAGGTCGGAGGCCTGCGCGGCGGCCGCCGCGACGGCCATGGACACGCCCAGGATCGCGTTCGCGCCCAGCTTGCCCTTGTTGGGGGTGCCGTCCAGGTCCAGCATCGCGCGGTCCACGGCGCGCTGGTCCGCGGCGAACTCGCCCTCGAGCTCCTCCGCGATGCCCCCGACGGCGGCGACGGCGTCCAGCACACCCTTGCCGCCGTAGCGCTTCTTGTCCCCGTCACGGCGCTCGACCGCCTCGAACTCGCCGGTGGACGCGCCCGAGGGCACGGCCGCGCGGCCCAGGGAGCCGTCGGTGAGCAGGACCTCCACCTCGACGGTGGGGTTGCCGCGCGAGTCGAGGATCTCGCGAGCGTGGATGGCGTCGATCAGGGCCATGGACGGGTCTCCTTCAATCGAAGTCGGAAGTCGTGCCCGCGGCGTGGACACGGCCTCAGCCTAGCGGGGACCTCCGGTTCCAGTCGGCCGCGCGCCGGCGACAAGACCGCCGTTCCCCCCTGCTGCGATGTCGCTGGGGCGCGGTCGGGGCTGCGGCCGGGCCGGCGCGGCGCCGCGTCAGCCGGACGGGCGCAGGGCCGACCAGTCCCCCGCACGCACCCGCGCCACCGTGGTGCGCAGGGCCCGTTCGGGGTCGAGCCCCGCCGCCCGGGCCCGGCGCACCAGCGCGAACAGCTCCGCCCCGAGCGCGGTCTCGTCCGGCCACACCGCCACCGGACGCTCCCCCGCCTCCGCGGCCGGCACCGGGACGTGCGCCGCGAGCGGGTCCGGCTCCTGCCGGGCCGCGCGGTCGACCACCTTCGCGGCGGCGGCCAGCGCCGGCAGCCGGGCCGGGATGTCGCCGACGTCGAGGCCCGGGCCGGTGCCGCCGTCGCCGTGGGCCGGGGCGGCGGACGAGAGCCCCGCGGCGGCCCGCTCCTGCGCCTTGACCCGCTCCCAGGCCAGCTCGACGGCCTCGGGCGTGACGGCGGCGAGCTCCTCGGCCGGTCGCAGGCCGCCCTCGGGGGTGAGCACGAGCGGGTTGCGCCGGATCATCTTGGCGGTGAGGGCGTCGGCGGCGTCGTCCAGGCGGAACCCGGCCGTCTCCGCCGGGGCGCCCGGCTCCCGGGAGACGGCGGCGTGCAGCACCACCTGGAACAGGACGTCCCCGAGCTCGGCGGCCAGGGCGGGGTACGCGCCGTCGGCCCGACGCGCGGGCACGTCGGCCCATGCGGCGGCGTCGCGGGACTCGATCTCCGCCACCGCCTCGTACGCCTCCTCCACGAGGTACTCGGCGAGGTCGGCGTGGGTGAGCGCGGCCGTCCACGGACAGTGGTCGCGCAGTGCCTCGACCACCGCCACCAGACGGTCCACACTCGCGCTCACGGGCGGATCAGTCGTCCTCGTCCTCGTCGTCCAGCTCTTCGAGGACCGGGCCGACGGCGTCGCCGGAGATGACCTCGCCCCAGCCGGCCACGAGGATCTCGGCGAGGTCCTCGCGCTCGTCCACGGGCAGGAAGGCGGCCTCGGCGGCGTTGAGCTGCAGGTCCAGCAGCTCGGAGAGCGAGTAGCCGAAGGTCTCGGCGAGCAGGTAGAGCTCGTCGGTCAGGGACACGTCCGAGACGAGCCGGTTGTCCGTGTTCACGGTGACGCGGAAGCCGAGCTGCACGAGCAGGTCGATGGGATGGCCCGCGATGCCCGCCGCGGCGTCCACCGCGCCGGTCTGCAGGTTCGAGGACGGGCAGACCTCCAGGGCGATCTGCCGGTCCCGCACCCACGCGGCGGTCTCGCCCAGGTCCACGAGGCCGGTCAGCTCGTCCAGCTGCTCGCCGTCCTCGTCCACGCCGCCGTACTCCACCGAGATGTCCTCGGCCAGGCGCACGCCGTGGCCCAGGCGCAGCGCGCGGCCGTCCACGAGGGCCGAGCGGACGGAGTCGAGCCCGTCGCCCTCGCCCGCGTGCACGGTGACGGGCAGGTGGTGGGCGGCCAGCCACGTGAAGGTGTCGGCGAAGCGGGAGGGCGGGAACCCGGCCTCGGCGCCCGCGATGTCGAAGCCCACGACGCCGGCCTCGCGGTGGCGCACGGCCAGCTCGGCGATCTCCTGGGCCCGGTCGGCGTGCCGCATCGCGGTGACCAGCTGGCCCACGCGGATCACGTGGCCCGCGGCGTCGGCGGCCTCGACCGCCTCGTCCAGGCCGGCCTGCACGGCCTCGACCGCCTCGTCCAGGCTCAGCCCGCCGGCCAGGTGCTGCTCGGGGGCCCAGCGGATCTCGCCGTAGACGACGCCGTCGGCGACCAGGTCCTCGACGAACTCGCGGGCCACGCGGCGCAGCTGCTCGCGGGTCTGCATCACAGCGGTGGTCAGGGCGAAGACCTGCAGGTACTTCTCGAGGGACTCGCCGTTGGCGTGCTCGGCGATCCACTCGGCCAGGCCCTCGACGGTGTCCGCGGGGACCTCGACGCCGGCCTCGCGGGCCAGGTCGAGGACGGTGCCCACGCGCAGGCCGCCGTCGAGGTGGTCGTGGAGGGAGACCTTGGGCAGGACGGCCAGGTCGACCTCGAGCGGGGAGGGGGATGCGGTGTCCGGAAGCTGCGTCGTCGTCACGGGCGTCACTCTACGGCAGGGCGCTCAGCGCAGGGCCTCCTGCTCGGCCAGGGTGAGGCCCTTCACCCCGGCGCCCAGCCGGCGGCGCAGCAGGGCCTTGAGCAGCCGGTCCAGCAGCAGGCCCACGAGCGCCGCGCCCGTCACGGAGGCGGCGATCTGCAGCACCGGGTTCTCCAGCCAGCCCGCGGTCAGGCGCGCGATCATGATCGAATACGCGGCCCAGCTGGCCGTGGAGAGCAGGTCCAGCCCCACGAACCGCACCGGCGGATAGCGGGTGGCGCCGGCCGTGAGGTTCAGGGCCACGCGGCCGCCGGGGATGAACCGAGCGGTGAACAGCAGCAGCGCGCCGTGGCTGTGCAGGTGGTGACGGGCGACCTCGACCGTGGCCCGCACCCGCCGCAGCCGCATCCACCGGAACCGCTCCACGCCCACGGCACGGCCGATCGCGTACGCGGCCACGTCCCCCAGGAACGCGCCCGCGAAGCCGACCCCCCACAGCGCCCACAGGGAGAACGGATGCCCGTCGCGGACGATCGCGCCGAGGGCCACCAGCACCGACTCCGACGGGAAGACCGGCACGATGCCGTCGAGCAGGCACAGCAGCAGCGTCAGCGGCAGAACCCACCACTGCGCGGAGGCGTGGAGGATCGCCCCCTCGAGCCACGCGAGCATCCGGTCAGCCGATCCGGTCCAGGATCACGGAGCGCTCGCGCAGGGCCCGGGCGGCGTCGTCGTCGAGCTCGCCGACCGCCCAGCCGCCGGCGAGCGCGGCCTTCGCCCGCTCGAAGCGCTCCGGCGTGTCCGTGTGCAGGGTCAGCACCTTCTGGCCCCGGGCCACGCGCTCGCCGGGGCGCACGTGCACCTCGACGCCGGCCGCGGCCTGGACGGCCTGGCCCTGTCGCTCCCGCCCGGCGCCGAGGCGCCACGCGGCCAGGCCCACGGCCATCGCGTCCAGCTCGGTGAGGACGCCGTCCGTCTCCGCGACGACGTCCTCGGTGTGGGCCGCCGTCGGGAGGTCCGCGCGCGGGTCGCCACCCTGGGCCTCGATCATCCGGTTCCACACGTCCATCGCCCGGCCGTTGGCCAGGTGCTCGGCCGGGTCCACGTCCGTGACCCCGGCGCCGGCGAGCATCGCGGCGGCGAGCGCCACGGTGAGCTCCACGACGTCGGCCGGGCCGCCGCCGGCGAGCACCTCCACCGACTCGCGGACCTCGAGGGCGTTGCCGGCCGTCCGGCCCAGGGGCACGGACATGTCCGTGAGCAGCGCCGAGGTGTCCACCCCGGCGTCCCGGCCGAGGTCCACCATGGTCCGGGCCAGCTCGCGGGCGGACGCCTCGTCCTTCATGAACGCGCCCGAGCCGCACTTGACGTCCAGCACGAGGGCGCCGGTGCCCTCGGCGATCTTCTTGGACATGATCGAGGAGGCGATCAGCGGGATGGCCTCCACCGTGCCGGTGACGTCGCGCAGGGCGTACAGGCGCTTGTCCGCCGGGGCCAGGCCCGAGCCGGCCGCGCAGATCACGGCGCCCACCTCGGAGAGCTGGCGCAGCATCGCCTCGTTGCTGAGGTCGGCCCGCCACCCGGGGATCGCCTCGAGCTTGTCCAGGGTGCCGCCGGTGTGGCCGAGGCCGCGGCCGGACAGCTGCGGCACGGCCACCCCGAAGGAGGCCACGAGGGGGGCCAGCGGCAGGGTGATCTTGTCCCCCACGCCGCCGGTGGAGTGCTTGTCCGCGGTGGCCAGGGGGCGGCCGTCCGGGGTGGTGAGCCCGCCGAAGTCCATGCGCTCGCCCGAGGCGATCATCGCGTCCGTCCAGCGGGCGATCTCGGCGCGGTCCATGCCGTTGAGCAGGATCGCCATGGCCAGGGCGGACATCTGCTCGTCCGCCACCACGCCGCGGGTGTACGCGTCCACCACCCAGTCGATCTGCTCGGGCGACAGCGTCCCCCGATCCCGCTTGGTGCGGATCACCTCGACGGCGTCGAAGGGCTCGGCCTGCGGCTGCGCGGTCATGGGGGTCTCCTCGGGGGACGGCTGCGACGGTCAGCCTCCGACTCTAGCGAGCGGGCCCGGGAGCGCGCCGCAGGTCAGGGACGGGCCGCCCGCTCCAGGTCGGCCGGGCCGAAGGCGTCCGGCAGCACCGCGTCGATCCCCCGCTCCCCCGCCGGGGTGAGCAGCACGAGCCCGGGGGCGCGGAACTCGTACAGCAGCTGGCGGCACCGCCCGCAGGGCATGGTGAGCACGCCCTCGCCGTCCACGCACACGAACGCGGCCAGTCGGCCGCCCCCGCCCATGCGCAGGTCGGCCAGCAGCGCGCACTCGGCGCACAGCGTCAGCCCGTAGGACGCGTTCTCGATGTTGCAGCCCGAGACGAGGCGGCCGTCGTCGGTGAGCGCGGCGGCGCCCACCCGGAACCCCGAGTAGGGCACGTAGGCGTGCTCCGTGGCGGCCAGGGCCGCGGCCCGCAGCCGGTCCCAGTCCACGCGCGGCGCCGTCGTCGTGTGCTGCCCGTCCGCCACGGCTACTCCTTCACGTACGGCACGCCCGAGGCGGCCGGGCCGCGCGAGCGACCCACGAGGCCGGCCACGGCGAACACCGTGACGAGGTACGGGAGCATCGCCATGAACTGGCTCGGCACCGGGGTGCCGAGGATCGCCAGGACGTACTGCATGTTGGTGGCGAAGCCGAACAGCAGCGCCGCGAAGAACGCGCCGATCGGGTTCCAGCGGCCGAAGATCACGGCCGCGAGCGCGATGAAGCCCTGGCCCGCCGTCATCTCCTTGGTGAAGGACGACGCGGAGACGAGCGTGAAGAACGCCCCACCCATGCCGGCCACCGCACCGCCCAGCAGGACGGCGGCGTACCGCGTGCGGTTCACGTCGATGCCCACGGTGTCCGCGGCCTTGGGGTGCTCGCCCACGGCGCGCACGCGCAGGCCCCAGCGGGTGCGGAACAGGGCGAACCACAGCGCGATCACGAGCAGGTACATCGCGTAGCCCAGGATCGTCTGGTCGAACAGGATGGGCCCGAGCACGGGGATGTCCGCCAGGCCCGGGATCCGCAGGTTCGGGAAGTGCGGCGGCGCGTTGAGCTCGGTGTCCCCGCCGGTGAGGACGGTGGAGTACAGGAAGCTCGTCAGGCCGGCGACGAGCACGTTGAGCACGACGCCGACGATCACCTGGTTGACCAGGTACTTGATCGAGAACACGGCGAGCAGCCAGGACACGAGGACGCCGGCCACGATGGCGGCGACCAGGCCCGCCCAGGGCGAGCCGGTGGCGGTGCCGACGACGGCGGCCGTGAACGCGCCCGCCAGCAGCTGACCCTCGATCGCGATGTTCACCACGCCCGAGCGCTCGGCCAGGATGCCGGCCATCGAGCCGAAGATCAGCGGGACGGCCAGCGCGAACGACCCGGCGATCAGGCCGGTGAGGAACACGGTGGTGTTGTCCGCCGAGCCGATCACCCAGATGAGGAACGCGGCCACGAACGCGACGGCGAACAGGGCGGCGGCCCAGCCGGGGGTGCGCCCCGAGCGCAGGGTCGCCAGCCAGGCCACCACGGTGAGCACCGCCATGAGCCCGACGAGCAGCCAGCCCCACAGCACGGGCTCGGCGGTCAGGTCCGGGAGCACGACGGCGTCGGACGCGTTGGAGAGCCGGAAGGTCGCCGTCGCTTCGGGGGCGCCGAGGGCGAAGACGGCCAGGGCCAGCAGGGTCAGGATCGTCAGGGCGATTGGGGTGGTCCAGTGCCGGACCACGACCCGGGCGGGCTCGGCGGCCTCGGGGCGGACGACGTCGGCGTGGGGCCGGGCGGCGGTCGCGCTCATCGGGCGTCCCCCTTCTGCTCGTGCGGGCGGTGGG
Organism: Micrococcus sp. PSi08; assembly: GCF_054960655.1. Lineage (NCBI taxonomy): Bacteria > Bacillati > Actinomycetota > Actinomycetes > Micrococcales > Micrococcaceae > Micrococcus > Micrococcus sp. PSi08. The sequence continues at coordinate 7,750 of NZ_JBHNYP010000022.1, forward strand.
TCGGGGCCGTGTCCGTGGGTGCAGTGGTCGGAGCCTGCGGGTCCGCGACGGCGGCGGCCGCGGCCTCCTGGACGCCCGTGGACGGGGCGGTGGCGTGGCCGGCGGCACCGGTCAGCGCGGCGCCGGCCACGGCGGGCTGGGTCACGGGGTCGGCGGCGCGGCGGGCACGGGCGGCGCCCGGGGCGGGCAGCCGGAAGATCGCACGCACCAGCGGCGGGGCCGCGATGAGCAGCACGATCACGGACTGCACCACGAGGACGATGTCGACCGGCACCCCGGTCTCGGTCTGCATGGTCACGCCGCCGGCGCGCAGGGCGCCGAAGAGCAGGCCCGCGAACAGCACGCCCACCGGGTGGGACCGGCCGAGCAGGGCCACCGTGATCGCGTCGAAGCCGAAGGACCCGGCCACGGAGGTGTTCAGCGTGCTCTCCGTGCCGGCGACGTGGGTGGCGCCGGCCAGGCCGGCGAGGCCGCCGGAGATCGCCATGGCGGCCAGGTAGGAGCCCTTGACGGAGATGCCGGCCGTGCGGGCGGCGTGCGGGTTGGCGCCCACGGCCCGCAGGCGGAAGCCGAGGGTGGAGCGCTGCATCAGCCACCACGTGAAGAGCACGGCCAGCAGCGCGACGAAGAAGCCCCAGTGCAGCCGGAAGTCGGTCCCCAGCAGCCGCGGGAACATGGCGGAGCGGTCCAGCGGCGCGGACACCGGGTTCGTGGTGCCGGGCGCCCGCAGGACGGGGGTGTTCAACAGGTAGGCGAGCAGGTTCACCGCCACGTAGTTGAGCATGATCGTGAGGATCACCTCGTGCGCGCCCGTCCAGGCCTTGAGCACGCCGACGACGGAGCCCCACAGCACGCCGCCGAGCACGCCCATCACGACGACGAGCAGCAGGTGCACGCCGGCCGGCAGGTGCAGGTGCACGCCGAACCACGTGGCGAACATGGCGCCGAAGATGAACTGACCCTGGCCGCCGATGTTGAACAGGCCCGCCCGGAAGGCGATGGCGATGCCCAGCGAGATGATGATCAGCGGGGTCGCCACGGTGAGGGTCTCGGTGAGCGGGTAGAGCATGCCCGTCGCGTCCGAGGCCCGGTAGTTGAAGACGGCGCCGCGGAACAGGGCCGCGAAGGCTCCGGCGAACGCGGCCCAGGCGGCGGAGAGCAGGTCGCCCGGGCGGGCGAAGAAGTAGCCGGCGGCGTCGCGGACGTCCTCGTCCACGGCGATGATCAGCAGGCCGGAGATCAGCAGGGACAGCAGGATCGCCAGGGCGGTGACCGTGCCGTTGCCCGAGAGGATCCGGCGCAGGGCGGAGTCGGCGGGGGCGGGCCGGGCGGCCGCGTCGGACGCGGGGGCCGGGCGCTGCGGGGCGGCGGTGCTCACGGGCGCTCTCCTTCCGTGGTGGGGTGGGCGGCGGGCGCCTCACCGGCGGTGCCGGGCGTGCCCGCGGCGACGTCTGCGCCGGAGGCGAGGGCCGCGTCGTCGGGGGTCTGGCCGGCCATCATGAGGCCGAGCGTCTCGCGCGAGGTGTCCCCCGGCACGATGCCGACGATCCGCCCGTGGTACATCACGGCGATCCGGTCCGCCAGCTCGAGGACCTCGTCCAGCTCGGTGGAGACGATCAGCACGGGGGTGCCGGCGTCGCGCTCGGCGATGATCCGGTCGTGCAGGAACTCGATCGAGCCGACGTCCACGCCGCGCGTGGGCTGCGAGGCGATGAACAGGCGCAGCCCGTCCACGAGTTCGCGGGCCATGACGACCTTCTGCTGGTTGCCTCCCGAGAGGGAGGAGACCGGCAGGTCCACGCCCTGGGTGCGGACGTCGAACTCGGCCACGCGGCGCTCGGCGAGCGCCCGTACCGCGGCGGGGCGCATCTGCACGGCGTTGCCGGCCGGGGCGACGTCGTACCGGTTGAGCACCATGTTCTCCGCCACGGAGAACGGGCCGACGAGCCCGTCCGTGGAGCGGTCCTCGGGCACGAAGCCGACGCCGGCGCGGATGATCTGGCGGGTGGACCGGCCGATCAGCTCCCGGCCGTCCAGGGTGACGGAGCCGGTGGCCTTGACCAGGCCCATGATCGCCTCGGTCAGCTCCGTCTGCCCGTTGCCCTGCACACCGGCCACGGCGAGGACCTCGCCCTGGCGGACGGCGAAGGACACGGCGTCCAGCAGCACCTGGCCCGTGGGCGAGACGACGGAGAGGTCCTCGACGCGGAACGTCTCCTCCCCCAGGGTCGGGGCCGTCTTGCGCCGCTCGAGGACGACGTTCCGGCCCACCATGAGGGCGGCCAGCTCGGCGGCCTCGGCGGAGGGCTCCGCCGTGCCGACCACGCGGCCGCGGCGCAGCACGGTGATGTCGTCCGAGACGGCCTTGACCTCGCGCAGCTTGTGGGAGATGAACACGATCGCCGTGCCGTCCGCCCGCAGCTGCCGGATGATGCCGAGCAGCTCGTCGGTCTCCTGGGGGGTGAGCACGGCGGTCGGCTCGTCCAGGATGAGGATGCGCGCGTCGCGGACGAGGGCCTTGATGATCTCGACGCGCTGCTGCACGCCCACGGGCAGGTCCTCGACGACGGCGTCCGGGTCCACGTCGAAGCCGTACTGCGCGGAGATCTCCCGGATCCGCCGGCGGGTGGCCTCGAGGTCGAGCACGCCCAGGGCGCGGGTGTGCTCGTCGCCGAGGGCCACGTTCTCGGCCACCGTGAAGACGGGCACGAGCATGAAGTGCTGGTGCACCATGCCGATGCCCGCGCGCATGGCCTCGCCGGGGCCGGAGAACCGGACGGGCTCGCCGTCGAGCAGGATCTCCCCCTCGGTGGGCTCGTAGAGCCCGAAGAGGACGTTCATCAGGGTGGACTTGCCGGCGCCGTTCTCGCCGAGGAGGGTGTGCACCCGCCCCGACTCCACGGTCAGGTTCACGTCCTCGTTCGCGGCGAACGAGCCGAAGCGCTTGGTGATCCCGCGCAGTTCGAGCCTCATCGAGGGCCTTCCGTCTGGTCGATGCTCGTGGTGCCGCGCTCGGCGGCGGGGGCGGGCCGGGCGCCCGCGCGCCGCGGGGCCGGTCCGGAGGGGTCCGGGCCGGCCCTGCGGCGGTGGCGAGGCGGGTCAGGCCTCCGGGGAGTACTCCGAGCCGACCTTCAGCTCGCCCGAGACGATCTTGGCCTCGAGATCCTTGAGCTCGTCCTTGAGCTCCTGCGGCACCGTGTCCTCGAAGTCGTGGAACGGGGCCAGCTCGACGCCCTTGTTCTCCAACGTGCCCACGTAGGGCTCGGCCGAGAACTCGTCCTTCAGGTCCGCGGCGATCACGTCGGCGACGGACTGGCCCATGTTCTTCTTCACCGAGGTGAGGATCAGGTTGCCGTCCTTGGTGGACTCGTAGCCGTCCGAGTCCGGCCAGATGACCTTGACGTCCTTGCCGCCCTGGTTCGCCTCGCGGACGGCGTCCAGGGTGCCCAGGCCCACGGGGCCGGCCACCGGCATCACGATGTCGGCGCCCTCGTTGATGAAGTTGGCGGTGTTCGTCTTGCCGTTGGCCACGTTCTTGAAGTCGCCCGTGAAGGAGCCGGTCTTCGCGTCCTTGTCCCAGCCCAGGACCTTGACGTCCTTGTCCTTGACCTCGTTGTAGTGCTCCACGCCGCGGGCGAAGCCGTCCATGAAGATGGTGACGGTGGGGATCTCCATGCCGCCATAGGTGGCCACGGTGCCGGTCTCGGTGGTGCCCGCGGCCAGGTAGCCGGCCAGGAACGCCGCCTGCGCCGTGTCGTAGGTGAGCTTCTGGAAGTTGTCGGTGAAGTCGCCGTCGGTGACGTCCACGCCGAAGAAGTGGGTGTCCGAGTGCTGGGCGGCGATCGGCTTCATGGTGTCACCGAGGAGGAAGCCCACGCCGATGACGGCGTCGCAATCGGCGTTGACCATGGCGGTCACGTTCGGGGTGTACTCGCTGGGCTCGTTCGACTCGGCCTCGCTGGTGGTGATGCCGTAGGCCTTCTCCGCGGCCTTGAGGCCCTCGTAGGAGGACTGGTTGAAGGAGCGGTCGTCGAAGCCGCCCTCGTCCGAGACGATGCAGGCCTTGTAGTCGTTGTTGTCCGAGCCGACGCCGTCCACGGTGGCGGCGGCCTCGCTCTCGGCGGCGCCGGAGCCCGAGGCCTCGGACTGCTCCGGCGGGGCGCCGCACGCGGTCAGCAGCAGGCCGGAGACGCCGAGCGCGGCGACGGGGAGCAGGAGACGACGACGGCGCGCGGCCGACGGGGTGGCGATGCCCATGGGGTCCTCATTTCGGAAGGCACGGTGCGAGGCCCGCGGCCGGTGGCCGCGGAAAGACGGGGCCCGTGCGGGCGGCCCCGTCCGGATGAGCGCGAGTCTACCGAACGGTGGGCCCGTCCCCTCCGGCGGGTGCGGGCGGCGGGGTCAGTGGTGGTCCTCGCCCGTGAGCACCTGCAGCGCGGCGGCGGTGAAGACCCGCATGCCCACGCCGATGGCCCGCTCGTCCGGCGCGTAGTCCCCGCGGTGCAGATCGTAGATGGGGCCACCCGGGGACCGGGTGCCGAGGCGCAGCATGGAGCCGGGCACCTTCTGGGTCATCCAGGCGAAGTCCTCGCCGCCCATCGACTGCGGGGTTAGGACGATCGCCCGCGAGCCGAGCTCCCGCCGCGCCGCGGTCTCGATCAGCGCCGTCTCGCCCTCGGTGTTGTGCACCGGCGGGACGCCGCGCACGTGCTCGAGCTGCACGTGCACGCCGTACGGCGCGGCCACCTGCCGGACCACCTCGTCGAGCAGCGCACCGGCCTCCTCCCACACGTCCGCGTCGAGGCAGCGCATGGTCCCGGCCAGGTAGCCGGTGTTGTCGATCGCGTTGGGCGCGCTGCCGGCGGCGATCTGCCCCCACACCACGGAGACGGCCGAGCGCACGTCGATCCGCCGGGAGAGCACGGCGGGCACGTTCACGGCGATCTGGGACAGGGCGAAGACCATGTCCTCGGTGAGGTGGGGCCGCGAGGTGTGCCCCCCGCGTCCGGTGAGGGTGATCCGGATCGTGTCCGCCGCCGAGGTGATGGCGCCGATGCGGGTGCCGATCGAGCCGACGTCGACCTGGGGGTCGCAGTGCGCCGCCAGGATGCGGGGAACGTCGTCGAGGATCCCCTGCCGCAGCACGGCCAGGGAGCCGCCGGGCAGCCGCTCCTCCGCGGGCTGGAAGATGACGCGGACCGTGCCGTGGACCCGCTCGCCGACCGCGCGCAGGTCGGGGTCGGCGGTGGCCCCGCGGAGGATGCGGCCGAGGGCGACGGCCACACCCGCCATCACGGCGGTGTGCATGTCGTGGCCGCACGCGTGCGCGACGCCGTCATTGACGGACACGTAGGGCAGGCCGGTCTCCTCCTCGACCGGCAGCGCGTCGATGTCCGCGCGCAGGGCCAGCACCACCGGCCCCTCCCCGACGTCCACGTAGGCGCCCGTGGACTCCATCCGCACGGGCGAGAGCCCATAGCCGGAGAGCAGCTCCACGATGCGGTCGGTGGTGCGGTACTCCTCATAGGAGAGCTCGGGATGCCGGTGCAGGTCCCGGCGGAAGGACACGATCTCGTCCTCGAGCTCGGCCACCACGGGGCCCACCGAGGGGACGGAGGTCGGACGGGGCCCGGTCAGCACGGAGTCGGAGGTGGTCATGGCCCAGCACCCTACTCCGGGGGTGCCGGTCGATGCGGACCGGACCCGGCCCAGGGCGCGGTCAGAGGACCTCGTCCACGCCCTCGGCCTTGAGCGCCTCGACGGCCTTCTTGACCTCCTGGGCGTGCTCCGTGGTGGTGACCAGCAGCGCGTCCTCGGTGTCCACCACGACGACGTCCTCGATGCCGATCAGCGCGATGACGCGCTTCGTGTCCGTCACCACGACGCCGGACGCGTCGTCCGAGTACACGCGCGGGGTGTCGCCGATCACCGTGATGCCGGAGGCGTCCTTGACCGGGTTCAGGCGGGCGATCGCCGCGAAATCCCCCACGTCGTCCCACGTGAAGGAGCCGGGGATCACGGCCACGTCGCCGACGGCGGCGGCGGGCTCGGCCACGGCGTAGTCGATGGCGGTCTTCGTCAGCTCGGGCCACACCCGGGCCATGACCTCGTCCCGCTCCGGCGTCTCCCACGCGCGGGCGATCTCCATCAGGCCGGCGTGCAGCGCGGGCTCGTTCTCCTCGAGGTGGGCCAGCATGAGGCCCACGGGCGCCACGAACATGCCCGCGTTCCAGAGGTAGCGGCCGGACTTCACGTACTGCTGGGCGACCTTCAGGTCCGGCTTCTCCACGAACGCGGCGACGTCGTGCGCGTCTGGGGCGCCGGCCACGCGGAGGCGGCGGCCCCGGCGGATGTAGCCGAAGCCCGTGGCCGCGTGCGTGGGCTCGATGCCGATGGTCACGATCCGGCCCGTGGCCGCCGTCTCGACGGCCTGCCGCACCGCGTCCTGGAAGACCTCCACCGGGGAGATCACCTGATCCGCCGCGAACGAGCCCATGATCGTGTCCGGGTCGCGCAGGGAGAGGATCGCCGCGGCCAGGCCGATGGCGGCCGCGGAGTCCTTGGGCGAGGGCTCGAGCACCAGATCCGTCTCCGCCAGGGCCGGCAGCTGCGTGCACACCGCCTCCCGGTGGGCCTCCCCGGTCACCACGAGCATGCCCGCGGCCAGGGGCGCCAGACGGTCCCACGTGGCACGGATCAGGGTCTGGCCCGAGCCGGTGAGGTCGTGGAGGAACTTCGGCGCGGCGGCCCGCGAGAGGGGCCACAGGCGGGTGCCCACGCCCCCGGCGGGGATCACGGCGTGGAAGCGGGACAGGGCCGTGCCCGGCGCGGCCTCGCGCGGGGCATCGGTCAGGTTCGGATCGGTGCTCACCGGGCCAGACTACGGAACCGTCCGGACGGGGGACCACTCGACGCGTCCCAGGCGGGGCACAGCCCAGACCGAACAGGACGGCGGCGGGGCGCCGCACGCGTCACAGTGGTCGCCCGGGTCCCGATCGGGCACGGAGGCGCGGGAAGGGTCTACCCTAGGTGGAGGAATCCACTCGCACACGCCCCTGCCCGTCGTCGTCCCACGGCGGAGGACCGGGATCGTGCATTCCCCCTGGAGGTATCAACCGTGTCTAGCGCCACTGCGCAGGCCCCGGCCAAGAACGGCCGCGGAACCCTGTACCGGGGCCACGGCGGCATGTGGTCCTGGGTGGGCCACCGCGTCACCGGCGTCGTCATCTTCTTCTACCTGCTCGTCCACGTGCTGGACACGGCCCTGGTCCGGGTCTCCCCCGAGGCCTACAACGCCGTGATCGGCTCGTACAAGACGTGGTACTTCGCGCTCGGCGAGGCCGGCCTCGTCGCGGCGATCATCTTCCACGCCCTGAACGGCCTGCGCATCATCCTGGTCGACTTCTGGAAGGGCGGCACCCAGCACCACAAGACCCTGCTGTGGATCGTGCTGGGGCTGTGGGTCGTCCTGACCCTGGGCTTCGCCATCCGTCACTTCAGCCTCGCACTCGGAGGTCACTGAGCCATGAGCACCACCGCTGAGACCACCATCGCGGCGCCCCGCAGCCGCCGTCTGGACCCCAAGTACACGCGCGACGGCGGCGGCCGCGGCAACTTCGAGATGCTCGCCTGGCTGTTCATGCGCATCTCGGGCGTCTTCCTCGTCGTGCTGATCGCCGTGCACCTGACCACCAACCTGCTGGTGGGCGACGGCATCCACGCCATCGACTTCGGCTTCGTGGCCGGCAAGTGGGCGCACCCGCTGTGGCAGTTCTGGGACCTGGCCCTCCTGTGGCTGGCCATGCTGCACGGCGCCAACGGCGTGCGCACGATCATCAACGACTACACCCGTCGCGGCAGCGCCCGCTTCTGGCTGACGATGATCCTGTACATCGCCACGGCCGTGATCATCATCCTCGGCACCCTGGTGATCTTCACCTTCGATCCCTGCATGGTGGACGCCTCCGGCGCCCTGCTCGAGGGCTCCCCGGCCTTCTGCGGCTGACCTCGGAAACGCTCACCCTGCGGTGCGGCCGGCCCGAGCGGCCGCCGCGTCACAGACACCCAGAAAGAGAGACCTGAATGCAGGTGCACAAGTACGACGTGGTGATCGTCGGCGCCGGCGGCGCGGGCATGCGCGCGGCCATCGAGGCCGGTCAGCGCGCGCACACCGCCGTCCTCACCAAGATCTACCCCACGCGTTCCCACACCGGCGCGGCCCAGGGCGGCATGTGCGCGGCCCTCGCCAACGTCGAGGAGGACAACTGGGAGTGGCACACGTTCGACACCGTCAAGGGCGGCGACTACCTGGTGGACCAGGACGCCGCGGAGGTCATGGCCAAGGAGGCCATCGACGCGGTGCTGGACCTCGAGAAGATGGGCCTGCCCTTCAACCGCACCCCCGAGGGCAAGATCGACCAGCGCCGCTTCGGCGGCCACACCCGTGACCACGGCAAGGCGCCCGTGCGCCGCGCCTGCTACGCCGCGGACCGCACCGGCCACATGATCCTCCAGACGCTGTACCAGAACTGCGTCAAGCACAACGTGGAGTTCTTCAACGAGTTCTACGTGCTCGACCTGCTGCTGGTGGAGGAGGACGCCGTGCGCGAGGACGGCACCGCCTACAAGCAGAAGCGCACCGCCGGCGTCGTCTCCTACGAGCTGGCCACCGGCGAGATCCACGTCTTCCAGGCCAAGTCGGTCATCTTCGCCACCGGCGGCGCCGGCAAGGTGTACAAGACCACTTCGAACGCCCACACCCTCACCGGCGACGGCATGGCCATCGCCTACCGCGCGGGCCTGCCGCTCGAGGACATGGAGTTCGTGCAGTTCCACCCGACCGGCCTGGCCGGCCTGGGCATCCTGCTCTCCGAGGCCGCACGCGGCGAGGGCGGCATCCTCCGCAACGCGGACGGCGAGCGCTTCATGGAGCGCTACGCCCCCACCATCAAGGACCTCGCCCCGCGCGACATCGTGGCCCGGTCCATGGCCGAGGAGGTCCGTCAGGGCCGCGGCGCCGGCCCCAACAAGGACTACGTGCTGCTCGACCTGACGCACCTGGAGCCCTCGCACATCGACGAGAAGCTTCCGGACATCACCGAGTTCGCCCGCACGTACCTGGGCGTCGAGCCCTACACGGAGCCGGTGCCGGTGTTCCCCACCTGCCACTACTTCATGGGCGGCATCCCCACGAACATCCAGGCCGAGGTCCTCCAGGACAACGACACCGTCGTGCCGGGCCTGTACGCCGCCGGCGAGGTGGCCTGCGTGTCCGTGCACGGGTCCAACCGCCTGGGCACCAACTCGCTGCTGGACATCAACGTGTTCGGCCGCCGCGCCGGCATCTACGCCGCCGAGTACGCCGCGCAGGCGGACTGGGTGGAGCTGCCCGAGGGCGGCGAGCTGCCGACCGTGGAGCACATCGAGAACCTGCGCTCCGCCACCGGCTCCGAGCGCGTCGCGGACATCCGCGCCGAGCTCCAGGAGTCCATGGACGCGGACATGCAGGTCTTCCGCGACGAGGACTCGATCCGCCGCGCACTGGCCAAGATCGAGGAGCTGCGCGGCCGCTACGAGAACGTGTCCGTCCAGGACAAGGGCCACCGCTTCAACCTCGACCTGCTCGAGGGCATGGAGCTGGGCTACCTCCTGGACATCGCCGAGGCGATGACCCTCGCGGCCCTGGGCCGCAAGGAGTCCCGCGGCGGCCACTACCGCGAGGACTACCCCGATCGCGACGACGAGAACTTCATGGCGCACACCATGATCTACCGTGACGAGACCGCGGAGATGGAGGGCGTCAAGGGCATCCGCTTCGAGACCAAGCCCGTCGTCGTGACCCGTTACCAGCCGATGGAGCGTAAGTACTGATGAGCCACTCAGCAACCGAGACCGAGGCCCCCGTGGCCCAGGCGCAGACCCAGTCCGCCGGTGGCGGCGCAGGCGAGGTCGAGAGCTTCGACATCGTGCTCAAGGTCCGCCGCTACCTCCCGGAGTCCTCCGAGGAGTCCTACTGGGACGAGTGGCGCCTGACCATGTACGGCACCGACCGCGTGCTGGACGCCCTGCACAAGGTCAAGTGGGACCACGACGGCACCCTGTCGTTCCGCCGCTCCTGCGCCCACGGCGTGTGCGGCTCCGACGCCATGCGCATCAACGGCCGCAACCGCCTGGCCTGCAAGACGCTCCTGAAGGACCTCGACCTGTCCAAGCCCATCCTGGTGGAGCCCATCAAGGGCCTGCCGGTGGAGAAGGACCTGATCGTGGACATGGACCCGTTCTTCCAGTCCTACCGCGAGATCATGCCGTTCCTGGTCGCCGAGGGCCACGCGCCCACCAAGGAGCGCTACCAGTCCCAGGCCGACCGGGCGATCTACGACGACACCACGAAGTGCATCCTGTGCGCCGCGTGCACCTCGTCCTGCCCGGTGTTCTGGACGGACGGCCAGTACTTCGGCCCGGCCGCCATCGTCAACGCGCACCGGTTCATCTTCGACTCGCGTGACGAGGCCGGCGACATGCGCCTGGAGATCCTGAACGACAAGGAGGGCGTGTGGCGCTGCCGCACGACCTTCAACTGCACCGACGCGTGCCCCCGCGGCATCCAGGTGACCAAGGCGATCTCCGAGGTGAAGCAGGCCATCCTGGCCCGCCAGTTCTGATCCCCCGCACCACGACGGCGGCCCGTCTCCTCGCACGAGGAGGCGGGCCGCCGTCGTCGTGGGCGGAGCCCCCTCCCGCCGAGGCCCGCAGACGCGCCGTCACCGGCCCGGCGTAGCGGTGTGTCTGCGGGCCTCAGCGTGGGGACGGGCGGGACCGGAGGCGGAGGCGGGGGCGGTCCGAGCTCAGACGTCGAAGGCGGCGCGCGTCTCCCGCCGGTGCGCCACACGCAGCCACACCGCGCTGGACACGAGCATCCCGACGACGGCGCCCAGCACGACCGGACCCCCTCCCCCGGCCTGCACCATCCGCCCGCCGTCGACCATCCAGAAGGCCGCCGTGAGCATCCCCAGCACCACGAGCACGCTCCCCACGGGGCGCACGGCCCGGATGCGGCGGGTGATGCCGGCCAGGAGCACCAGGGTCAGGACGACCACCGCCGCGGCGGCCACCGGCCACGCCCCCGCCGGGGTGAGGAACGCGGCGACGTCGGCGTCGGTGACCTCGCTCGCGCCCCAGGAGCGCGCCTCCAGCACGGCGCGGGCGTAGCCGGGCGTCGACTGCAGCGCGAGCACGCCCCCCACGCCGGCCGCGCTCAGTGCGCCCGTGACGGCCGTGACGGTCTGGAACAGGCGCAGGGGACGCAGCGACGCGAGATCGGGGGCGGGGTCCGTGGTCTCGTGGGGATCGTCGTCGAGGGGGTGCATGCCCCCATCATGCCCGGCGGCGCAGGAAGGTCGTTGCGAGGCCCGGGTTGAAGGCGCACACGAGCCAGGCCGCGTTCACGAGCGCGAACAGCCCGCCCAGGACCAGGGGCAGCACCACGTCCCCGGCGGGGAAGACGAACAGGCGGATGGCCCCCAGCAGCGTCACGAAGATGGCGATCGAGGCGAACAGGGCACCCATGATGCGCGCCGTGTTGCTGTGCCGGGTCAGGCCGACGAGGACGATCGCGTAGACCGCCAGACCCAGCAGGGTCGCGAACCAGACACTGCCGGTGAGGGCGCCCTCGATGGCCTCGGCGGTCATCGCGGGCGACTGCGCGCCGCCCTCGGGCAGCGAGTCCGCGATGTCCTGGGCCGCGCCCGGGAGGAGGTTCCGCAGGATCGACGCGGCGTAGAGGACCGCGGACGCGACCGTGAGCCCGAGCAGCGCCCGGAACACGCCGGGGGTGCGGGCATCGGGGCGGATGAGCGGGCGGGCGTCCGGGCCGGAGTGCCCGGCGATGCGCCGCCGCGCCTCATCCGGGCCCACCACGGGCCGCCCGCCGCCGTCCAGGTCGTCGGAGTCGGGGGACACGGGATGCGGGGGTCGATGATCGGAGGCCATGTCGCCATGGTCTCCGCTGGCCGACGCCGGGGCGAGGGCTGGCGACCCAGGACTCGCCGCCGGCGAACGGCGTCGGGGTCAGGCGCGGCGGCCCTGACGGGTGTAGGCCGCGACCTGCGGGTTGAAGGCCTTGACCAGCCACAGGATGTTCACGATCACCAGCGCCAGGCTGAGCACGGAGGCCAGCACGCCGCCGATGCCGGGGTAGGTCACGAAGGAGAAGATGCCGCCGACGGCGCTGAGGGTGCCCAGGATCGCGACGACGATGCCGAGGATGCGGGCCCAGTTCTTGGCCCCGCGGAGGTTGAAGTACACCAGGGCGTACAGGGCCACGCCGATGAGCAGGACGATGATCGTGCCCACCGTCACGGAGGCGCCCACGACAGGCGCGATCTCCTCCACCTGCTCGGGGGTGAGGCCGCTCTGGCGAAGGGAGTCCCGCATGCGTTCGATGCTCTCCTCGCCGCCGAACAGGGCCGGCAGGGAGGACAGCACGTACAGCGCGAGCGACGTGAGCGTCAGCGTCAGGAGCGCGGGGAACGCGGCCGGCTCCGGGACGATGCCGTACGGGCTGCCCGGCTGGGCGCCGTAGCCCGGGGCCGCGTAGGGCTGCGTGCCGTAGCGGGAGCCCACGGCGGGCTGCTCCGGGTTCGGGTTCGGTCGATCGGTGGTCATGGTGTGCTCCTCGGTGTCGGTGACGGGCGCGGCGGCAGGATCACTCGTGCCGCAGTGCCTCGATGGGATCCTTCCGGGCCGCACGCAGGGCGGGCAAGGTGCCGGCGATGAACGCGATGGCCACGATCAGCAGCAGGATCAGCAGCAGGGCGAGGGGGTTGACCGCGAACAGGACCAGGCCGGTGACGCCGCTGAGGGGGCCGGTGGTCAGCACCTGGTTCGCGATGAGTCCGACGGCGACGCCCAGGCCGATGCCGATCAGCGAGCCGAACAGGCCGATCACGACGGCCTCCATGGTGAACAGGCCGAAGATCTTCCCGCCGGTCATGCCGAGGGCCTTCATGAGGCCGATCTCCCGGGTGCGCTCCTGCACGGCCATGAGCAGGGTGTTGATGATGCCGAAGCTGGCGGCGAGCAGTGCGATGAGCGCGAAGCCGGTGAGCACCCACGTGACGGCGTCGATGATGCCGCGGATCACGCCGAGCTGCTCCTCGAGGGTCTGCGCCAGCAGGCCCTGGTCGGCCAGCGCCTGCTTCACGGCGTCCTCGTTGGCCTCCGGGTCCGCCACGATCGCCGTGGCCTGGAAGTAGGTGTCCCGCTGGGACTCCGGCAGGCCCTCCGTCGTGATGTCGTAGATCGCCTGCTCGAGCGACTCCGACGGCGTCGGGGCGGTGCCCGCACCGGACGCGGCCGCCTTCGTCACACCGACCACGGTGGCCTTTACGGACTTCTGCTCCTGCAGCGGGGTCGCCGCCACGACGGTCAGCTCCGTGCCGATCAGGTCCTCGGCGTCGCTGGCGCCCAGGTCCTCCACCCACGACTCGGGCATGACGATCTCCGCGGCGCCGGCCTCGGGGGCACGGCCGGCGGAGAAGGTGAGCATGTCGATCTCACCGGAGCTGCCCATGAAGCCGGTCTGCCACTTGCGGTCGTCCGGGCCCTGGATGTACTCCGGCTCGGCCACCCGATAGGTCTTCACCTCGGTGACGTGCTCGGTGTCCTCGATCGCGGCGAGGTCCTCCTGGGTGAGCAGTGGCATGCCGAACATCTCGCCGCCGGCGGCGTCCTGCTCCGTGTACTCCTGGGGCGAGCCGCTCGCCGGACCGGCCGAGGACATGTCCTGCTGCTTCATCACGGTCAGCTCGCCGGGCTTGCCGAAGCCCTCGACCACGTTGTCCACGTACTTGTTGATGCCCGCGCCGAGCCCCGTGGTGAGGGTCAGCGTGAATGCGCCGATCACGATCGCGACGACGGTGAGGAAGGTGCGCAGCTTGGAGCGCATCGTGTTGGCGAGCGCCGTGCCCGCGACGTCGGTGGCCTTCATGCCCGTGCTCCGTCCTGCTCGGTGCCGACGCGCTCGTCGGCGATGACCACGCCGTCCTGCAGCTCGACGCGACGGTCGCACTGGGCGGCCAGGTCGTCGTCGTGGGTGACCACCACGAGGGTGATGCCCTCGTCGCGGTGCAGGCCGAAGAGGATGTCCTCCACGGCCGCCGAGGTGGCGGAGTCCAGGTTGCCCGTGGGCTCGTCCGCGAACAGCACCGTCGGGTTGTTCACGAGCGCGCGGGCGATGCACACGCGCTGCTTCTGGCCGCCGGAGAGGTCCGTGGCCTTGTTCTTCGCCTTGTCCGCGAGCTCGAGCCGCTCGAGCACCGCCATGCCGCGGCGGGCGCGCTCGGCCCGGCCCACGCCGGCGATCTTCAGCGGCAGCACGGTGTTCTCCAGGACCGTCTGGTTCGGGTTCAGGAAGAACTGCTGGAACACGAAGCCGAACCGCTCGTTGCGCAGCTGGGAGATCTCCGCGGCCTTGAGCTGGGAGACGGGACGGCCGTCCATCGCGACGACGCCGGCGGAGGGCTGGTCCAGCAGCGCCAGCAGGTGCATCAGGGTGGACTTGCCGGAGCCGGACTTGCCGACGACGGCCAGGGACTCGCCGCGCTGGATCTGCAGGGTGATGCCCTTCAGCGCGTCGAAGCGGGACGCCCCGCGGCCGTAGACCTTGACGAGGTTCTCCGTCTCCAGGACGGGCTCGGCGCCGGGTGGGACCTCGGCGACGGCGGGGATGGGGACCGCGGTGGACATGGCTCCGGCACTCCTCTCGGTGGGGCTCGCCCCCGCTGCGGCAGGAGCGGAGGCAGTGCACCCATCCTGACAGCCGGGCACGCGCCGCCACCTCCGCCTCGAGTCGGAGAACACGACGGCCCACGTCCCCCGCAGGTCGGGGGCGCGGGCCGTCGTCGGGAGGCCGCGGGGCCGGTGCGGCCCGGCTCAGCGCAGCGGCGGCAGGAAGCCGACCTTGGCGTAGACGTCCTCGAGCACGGGCGTGGCCACGGCGCGGGCCTTTTCGGCGCCGGCGGCGAGGATGCGGTCGAGCTCGGCGGGGTCGTCCAGCAGCGCGAGGGCGCGCTCGCGCACGGGGGCCAGGCGCTCGACGACGGCGTCCGCCACCGCGACCTTGAGGTGCCCGTACATCTTGCCGACGAACTCCTCCTCGAGCTGCGGGATCGGTGTGCCGGACACCGCGGAGAGGATGGTCAGCAGGTTGGAGACGCCGGGCTTGGCCTCGCGGTCGAAGCGCACCTCGGTGCCGTCGTCGGTGACCGCGGACTTGATCTTCTTGGCGGTCTTCTTCGGCTCCTCGAGGATGTTGATGAGCCCGTTCGGGGACGCCGCGGACTTGGACATCTTCGACGTGGGGTCCTGCAGGTCGTAGATGCGCGCGCCGGTCTCCGGGTAGAAGCCGGTGGGCACCACGAACGTCTCGCCGTAGCGGTGGTTGAAGCGCTGGGCGAGGTCGCGGGTGAGCTCCACGTGCTGGCGCTGGTCGTCGCCCACGGGCACGCCGTGCGGCTGGTAGAGCAGGATGTCCGCGGCCATGAGCATGGGGTACGCGAGCAGGCCGACGCCGGCCGCGTCCGCGCCCTGCTTGGCGGACTTGTCCTTGAACTGGGTCATGCGCATGGCCTCGCCCATGCCGGTCATGCAGGTCAGCACCCACGCCAGCTGCGCGTGCTCGGGGACCTGGGACTGGACGAACAGCGTGGAGCGCTCGGGGTCGATGCCGCCGGCGATGAACTGCGCGGCGGCCACCCGCGTGCGCTCCGCGAGCGCGGCCGGGTCCTGCGGCACGGTGATGGCGTGCAGGTCGGGGATGAAGAAGAACGCCTCGAAGTCGGCCTGGGTGCGCTCCCAGTTCACGAGGGCGCCGAGGTAGTTGCCCAGGTGGAGGGAGTCCGCCGAGGGCTGCATGCCGGAGAGCACGCGGTGCCGGGCGGACGCGCCGGCCAGGTGGGCGGTGGCGGCGGCGTCCTGGGCCAGGACGTCCTGCACGGAGTTCTTCTTCATGGTCATCTCAGCCTCGGGTCTCTCCTGCACGGTCAGAACTGGTAGTCGACCACGAGCGGGGCGTGGTCGGAGAAGCGGGTGCCCCAGCTGGGGGCGCGGTCCACGACGGCGGTCGTCGCCCGCTCGGCCAGGCCCGCGGTCGCCATGTGGTAGTCGATGCGCCACCCGGCGTCGTTGTCGAAGGCCTTGCCGCGCATGGACCACCACGTGTACGGGCCCGGCACCGGCCCGGCGAGGGCGCGGTGCACGTCCGTGAAGCCGAGCTCGCCGAAGAACCGGTCGAAGTAGGCGCGCTCCTCGGGCAGGAAGCCGGCCTTCTTCACGTTGCCCTTCCAGTTCTTGATGTCCAGCTCGGTGTGGCCCACGTTGAGGTCGCCCGTGACGAGGGCGTGCCCCTCCCCCGCAGCCAGCTCGGAGAGGCGGCGGACCATCTCGTCGAGGAACCGGTACTTGTCCACCTGCTTCGGGGTGTCGACCTCGCCCGAGTGCACGTACGCCGAGACCACGGTCAGCGGCGAGCCGTCCGGCAGGCGCAGGTCGGCCTCGATCCAGCGGCCGGCGTCGTCGAAGTACCCGTCGGCGTCGGCGATGCCCGTGCGGACCTCGCCGAGCGGGAACCGCGAGGCGATCGCGACGCCGGCCCGCCCCTTGGCGGCGGCCACGGCGTCCGCCAGGTGCACCTCGTCCCAGTCCTCGCCCACGATCTCGCGGACCAGCTGCGCCGTGACGTCCGCGGGGGCGCGCACCTCCTGGAGGGTGAGCACGTCCACGCCGCGGCCGGCGAACCACTCCCGCATCCCCTTGCGGTGCGAGGCGCGGATGCCGTTGACGTTCACGGTGGCCACGCGCACGGCGCCGTCGGCCTTGGGCGCCCCGGCGTTGGCGTGCACCACGGGCTCGCCCTCGGCGGGCTCGGGGTACGTCCCGGTGACGGGGTCCTTCTCGGGCAGCGCCGTCATCAGCCGATCACCGTCCCGCCCACCGGGCCCTCGGCGCCGCCGGCCCGGGACTCCTTGATCATGTCGCGGGCGTTGGAGGCCGTGATGTCGATGGTCTCCAGGGCGCGGTCCACCATCTCGCGGTCCATGCCCGCGCCCGCGGCGAGCTGCTCGCGCACCACGCGCACCTGCACCTGGGCGATCTTGAACGAGTGGTCCAGCTTGGTGTCCCGCAGGGGGTCCGCGGCCGGCGCCTGCGGGGCCACCGCGGGGGCGGCGGCGTCGGTGTCCCGGCCGCGCAGGGCGGCGACGTCGGCGCGGGCGTTCTGCATGGCGGTGTCCACCTTTCGGCCCGCGGCCTGGACGCCGCGGCGCATCTGCAGGTACACGACCACCGCGAACACGAGCCAGCCGGCGGCGACGGCGACCACGAGCCACCCGATCACGTCGTTCTGGTTCGCGGCGAAGATGATCGCCACGATCAGGATGACGATCATCGCGACGAAGCCGAGCGATCCCACGCGCAGGCCGGCGCGGGGGCCGCGGCGCGCGCCGTCGGGACCGGGGGTCAGGGACTGGGACATGGGTGCTCCTCCGGAGGGGCTCGTGGGGTCTGCCCTCCATCATCCCGCATCGCGGGGTGCGCTCCGAATCGGGCGGCCCGCGTCGGTGCCTATCCTGAGGCGATGACCCCCCGCCCCCCGCACCCCGCCGACCCCGCGTCCGGGGCCTTCACCCCTGACCAGCGCCGCATCCTCACCGCACTGCTCATGCCGCTCTTCCTCGCGCTGATGAGCGTGTCCGTGGTGAACGTGGCGCTGCCGGCCATCGAGTCGGGCCTGGACGCCACGAGCGCGGATCTGCAGTGGGTGCTGGCGGGGTACACGCTGACGTTCGGCACCGTGCTCGTGGCCGCGGGCCGCGCCGGCGACCTGTGGGGCCGCAAGAGCCTGTTCCTGGCGGGCATCACGCTGTACATGCTCGGCTCCCTGCTCTCCGGCTTGGCCGGGGACACCCTGCTGCTCAACGCGGGGCGCCTGCTCACGGGCCTGGGCGCAGGCGTGTTCAACCCCCAGGTCATCGGGTTCATCCAGTCGAACTTCCACGGCCGCGCCCGCGGGCGGGCCTACGGACTCTTCGGCACCGTGGTGGGCCTCGGCGTGGCCGTGGGGCCCCTGCTCGGCGGGCTGTTCCTCGGCGCGTTCGGCCCCGAGTGGGGCTGGCGCTCCACGTTCCTCATGAATGTGCCCGTGGGCCTGGCCGCCGTCGCGATGGGCGCCCTCTGGCTGCCGCCGCCCACCCGCGTGCACGGCCTGCCCCCCGCCCCCGGCCCGCGCGGGATCGCCGCGCTCGACCCGGTGGGCGCCCTGCTGCTCGGCGCCGGCGGGGTGAGCCTCATGGTGCCGTTCATCGTCCCGGGCACCGCCTGGCTGCTGGTGCTCGCCGCCGCGCTCGTGACGGCGTGGTGGCTGTGGGAGAAGCGCGTGAAGGCACGGGCGTCGGCCACCGGCGTGCAGCCCATGGTGGACCCGGCCCTGTTCCGGCGGCCGTCCTTCACGATCGGCGCGCTCGAGTCCACCATCTACCTGGCCACCATGCCGGCGGTGTTCGCGATCGTGGCGATCTTCCTGCAGCGCGGCATGGGGTTCACGCCGCTCGAGGCCGGCCTCGTGGGTCTGCCCGGCGCCGTCGTCGTGGCCTCCCTGTCCCCGTGGGTGGGCTCGATGGTGCAGCGGCGCGGGCCCGTGCTCGTGCTGCTCGGCGCCCTCGTGGGCCTCGTGTCGCTGGGGTTGCTCGCGCTCGCGTTCGAGCGCAGCGCGGCCGGCGCGTGGTCGCCGTGGATCGTGGGGGTGGGGCTGATCGTGCAGTCGGCCTCGCAGGCCCTGCTGCTCACCAGCACGCAGGTGCTGATGATGGACGACGTCGCCGGCCACGAGGCGGGGGCGGCCGGCGGCGTCGCCCAGACGGCGCAGCGCCTCGGCACCGCCCTGGGCCTGTCCGTGGTGACGGGAGCGTTCTTCGCGGCCCTGGCCGGCGCCGCAGCCGAGAGCGCCGGCCCGCCGTCGGCCACGGAGTACGCGCACGCGGCCTCGACCGCCATGGGCATGGTGGCCGCGTGCTGGGCGCTCACCGCCGCGGTCGCGGCCCTGGACGTGGTCCGGCGACGCCGCGCCGCGCGCGCGGCCTGACCGGCCCGCGGGGGCCTCAGCGCAGGAACAGCGCACCGAGCCGGCGGGCGGCGAGCCACACCCCGACGCCGGCCATCACCACGAAGTAGAGGACGTGGCCGGCGGTCGCCCAGCTCAGCACGCCCACCGCGAGCGCACGCATCAGCTCCACGGCGTGCCACAGCGGGAACACGCGGATCACCCACTGGATCGGCTCCGGGTAGACCGCGAGCGGGAAGAACGTGGCCGAGAACAGGAACATGGGCATCAGCACGATCTGGACCCAGTCCATGTGCTGGAACGTCTTCATCCAGCTCGTCACCGCCATGCCGAGGGAGGCGAAGCCCAGCGCCACGAGCAGGGCGCCGGGGATCATGAGCAGCGCCGTCCACGAGGTGACGAGCCCGGCCACGGTCATGACGATCAGGAAGCCGACCGCGTAGATCAGCCCGCGCAGCAGCGCCATCGCGATCTCCCCGAGCGCCACGTCCAGCGGGCCCAGCCGCGTGGAGAGCATGGTCTGGTACGTCTTCGCGTAGCGCAGCTTGAAGAACACGTTCCACGTGGAGTCGTAGATGGCGCCGTTCATCGCCGAGACCGCCAGCAGTGCGGGGGCGAGGTACATGCCGTACGGGACGGGGGTGCCGTCCGGGCCGGCCACGTCGCCGACCAGCGCACCGAGACCCAGTCCCAGGGAGGCCAGGTAGAGCACGGGCTCGAAGAACCCGGAGAAGAACACCACCCAGTTGTTGGACTTCAGGGACAGGAACGCCCGCTCCATCACCGCGCGCACGTTGCCCGAGTACGCGCCGGCCAGCGGGCCGCGGCGCACGGGGATCTCGGGCATGGGCGGCACGGCGACGGCGTGTTCCCGCACCACCGACGACGACGGCGCGGCCGGGCCCGCCTGCGCGGCGGCGGGTGCGACGTCGGCGCGGGCGGCCCCGGTGCGCGCGGCACGGCGGCCCAGGCGCGGGGCACGGTCCCGGCGGGCGGCCGTGACGGCGTCGCGGTCCGGGGTGCCTCGGACCCAGCCGAGGCGGCGCGTGTAGATCCGCACCGCGAGCCAGGCCCCGCCGAGCGCGAGGGCCAGCAGGAACGCCACATGCGCCACGGTGAGCCAGACCGGCTCGGCCATCCCGTAGGAGAGCACGCGGCCGAGCTGGGCGGCATGCCACTGCGGGGAGAGCCAGCCGATCCAGCGCAGCCACACGGGCAGTACGTCCAGCGGGTAGAAGGTGGCGGAGAACAGGAACAGGGGCATGACCACGAGCCGCTGCAGGGTGGCGAACTGGCCCTTGTCCTCCTTCAGGGAGGCGGCGAACGCCATGATCGGCGCGCCGACGGCGAGCCCGCCGAGCGTGGCGGTGAGGACCTGCACCCACGCCCACGGGCTCGAGACGACCCCGAACGCCAGCATCACCAGCAGGAACACGGCAGCCTGGAACACGAACCGCAGGCTCACGGCCGCGAGGTGGCCCAGGGCGATCTGCGCCGGAGACAGCGGAGTGGCCTGCGCCGCGTAGTACGTGCGCTGCCACTGGAACCCGCCCATCACCGGGTAGGAGAACTCGACGGACGCGGTCATCAGCGCACCCGAGGCCAGCAGCGCCGGGGCGATGAACGCGACGTAGGAGACCCCGCCCAGGGCGTCCTGCGGCATCCCGCCGCCCATGAGCTGGGCCAGGCCCAGGCCCATGGCCAGCAGGTAGAGCACGGGTTCGCCCAGGGCGCCGACGATCAGCACCGCGCCGTAGCGACGCATGTTCCGCAGCTGGTGCTCGGCGTAGAGCAGGACGCCGCGGCGCCTCACACGCTCCACGGACGCCGCCGCGGTGACCGGCGGGCGCAGCGGCTCGGCGGGCGTGGCGGACGGAGCCGAGGGCCCGGACCGCGGGCCGGGCGAGGCGGGGCCGGGGGTCGTCGTCGTGGTGGGGGACGGCACGGGTCAGTCCATCAGGGTGCGGCCGGTGAGGATGAGGAACACGTCCTCGAGGCTCGCGCGGCGGGTCAGCGTGGTGACGGGGGCGGGCAGGGCGCCCTCGTCGACGAGGCGCTGCACGACGTCGTGCAGGTCGTCCGCGCGTCGGGCGTAGACGAGGACGCGGTCCGGGAGGACCTCGACGCGGTGCACGACGCCGTCACCTGCGTGGGCCTGGACGGTGCGGGCTGCGGCCTCGTTGCGGTCCGCGCCGAAGCGCGCCTCGAGGACCTCGCGGGAGGCGTGCTCGCGGATGAGCTCGGCGGGGGTGCCGGCGGCCATGATCTCGCCGCCGTCGACCACGACGAGCCGGTCGCACAGCTGCTCCGCCTCGTCCATGTGGTGCGTGGTCAGCAGCAGCGTGGTGCCGCGTTCCTTGAGTCGGTAGAGGCGGTCCCACAGGATGTGGCGGGCCTGCGGGTCCAGGCCCGTGGTGGGCTCGTCGAGGAGGAAGAGGGCCGGCTCGTTGACCAGGGCGCGGGCGATCACGAGCCGGCGCTTCATGCCGCCGGAGAGGTCGGTGACCTTGGCGTCCGCCTTCTCGGTGAGCTGGGCGAAGGCCAGCAGCTCCTCGGCCTTGGGCCGCAGGTACGAGTAGGGCAGGCCGAAGTAGCGGCCGTAGATCAGGATGTTCTCCCGGGCGGTGAGCTCCTCGTCCAGGTTGTCCTGCTGCGGCACCACGCCCAGGCGCGCACGGACGGCCGGCCCGTCCTCCTCCGGGTCGATGCCCAGGATGGTCAGCTCGCCCGCGGTGCGCTGCGAGGTGCCCGCGAGCATGCGCATGGTGGTGGACTTGCCCGCGCCGTTGGGGCCGAGCAGGCCGAAGCACTCGCCGGGACGCACGTCCAGGTCGATGCCCTTCACGGCGTGGAACTCGCCGTACTGCTTGCGCAGCCCACGGGCACGGATGACGGAGGAGGGGCCGGGGGACGCGTGCAGAGTGGTGGGGCTCACAAGCCGACAGCATAGGCGCATCGCCCGCCCGGACGCGCGCCGCCCCCTCTGCGACGAACCCTGCGATATGGCCCCCATCCGGGGTGGATGGGGGCCATATCGCAGGGTTGGTCGCGGGAGTGGGAGAGGTCAGGCTCCGGCCCGCTCCCCGGCCCAGTCCTCGCCGTCGGCGGCACGCTCGGCGGCCTCGACGACGTTCGCCAGCAGCATGACGCGGGTCATCGGCCCGACGCCGCCCGGGTTCGGCGCCATCCAGGCCGCCTTCTCCTTCACGGCCGGGTCCACGTCGCCCAGGACGCGCGACGTCCCGTCCTCCCCGGTCACGCGGGAGACGCCCACGTCCAGGACGATCACGCCCTCCTTGACCTGCTCCGGCTTCACCATGTGGGCGGAGCCGGCGGCGGCGATCACGACGTCGGCGCTCGCCAGCAGCTCGTCGAGGTTCGTGGTGCCGGTGTGGGCCAGGGTCACGGTGGCGTTGACCTCGCGGCGGGTGAACACGAGGCCGGCGGGCCGGCCGATGGTCACGCCGCGGCCGATCACGAGCACGTGCTTGCCGGCCAGCCCCACACCGTGGTGGCGCAGCAGCTCGACGCAGCCGGCCGGGGTGCACGGCAGCGGCGAGTCCAGCTCGCCGCCGACCGAGGCCACGAGCCGCCCCAGGTTCATGGGGTGCAGGCCGTCCGCGTCCTTGTCCGGGTCGATGGCCTCGAGCACCTTCTGGGTGTCCACGTGCTTCGGCAGCGGCAGCTGGACGATGTAGCCCGTGCAGGCCGGGTCCTCGTTCAGCTCGCGCACGACGTCGAGGATCTGCTCCTCCGTCGCGTCCGCGGGCAGCTCACGCTGGATGGACTCGATGCCCACCTCGGCGCAGTCGCGGTGCTTGCCCGCCACGTACTTCTGCGAGCCGGCGTCCTCACCGACGAGCAGGGTGCCGAGGCCGGGGGTGTGCCCGCGCTCGGCGAGGGCGGCCACGCGGCCGCGCAGCTCCTCCTTGATCGCGGCGGCGGTGGCCTTGCCGTCCAGGACCTTCGCGGTCATCGGCGGCTCACCAGCCCTCGAGGCCGTCGTACAGCGGGAAGTCCTCGGTGAGCTTCACGACGCGGGCGCGCAGCGCCTCCACGTCCGGGCTCGGCTTCAGCGCCTCGGCGATGACGTCGGACACCTCGCGGAACTCGGCCTCGCCGAAGCCGCGGGAGGCCAGCGCGGGGGTGCCGATGCGCAGGCCGGAGGTGGTCATCGGCGGACGCGGGTCCCACGGCACCGAGTTGCGGTTCACGGTGATGCCGACCTCGTGCAGGATGTCCTCGCCCTGCCTGCCGTCCAGCTGAGACTCGCGCAGGTCCACCAGGACCAGGTGCACGTCCGTGCCGCCGGTGAGCACCGAGATGCCGTGCTCGGCCATGTCCGGGGCGGTCAGGCGCTCGGCCAGGATCTGCGCGCCGGCCAGGGTGCGCTCCTGCTTCTCCTTGAAGTCCGCGGAGCCGGCGATCTTGAAGGCCACGGCCTTGCCCGCGATCGCGTGCATCAGCGGGCCGCCCTGCTGGCCCGGGAACACGGCGGAGTCGATCTTCTTCTTCAGCTCCTCGGTGGAGAGGATGAAGCCCGAACGGGGGCCGGCGAGGGTCTTGTGCACGGTGGAGGAGACGACGTCGGCGTGCGGCACCGGGTTCGGGTGCAGGCCGGCGGCCACGAGGCCGGCGAAGTGGGCCATGTCCACCCAGAGCCGGGCGCCGACCTCGTCCGCGATCGAGCGGAAGGCGGCGAAGTCGAGCTGACGGGGGTAGGCGGACCAGCCGGCCACGATCACCTTCGGCCGGGCCTCGAGGGCCTTCTCGCGCACCTTGTCCATGTCGATGCGGTGGGTGTCCGGCTCCACCTCGTACGCGGCGATGCTGTAGTTCTTGCCGGAGAAGTTCAGCTTCATGCCGTGCGTCAGGTGGCCGCCGTGCGCCAGGGACAGGCCCATCATCGTGTCCCCGTGGTCCAGCAGCGAGGTCATCACGGCCACGTTGGCCTGAGCGCCGGCGTGCGGCTGGACGTTGGCGTGCTCGGCGCCGAACAGGTCCTTGGCGCGCTGGATGGCCAGGTTCTCGGCCACGTCCACGAATTCGCAGCCGCCGTAGTAGCGGCGGCCCGGGTAGCCCTCCGCGTACTTGTTGGTCAGCACCGAGCCCTGCGTCTCGAGGATGGCGCGCGGCACGAAGTTCTCCGAGGCGATCATCTCGAGCGTGCCCCGCTGGCGGCCGAGCTCGTCCGCGAGCGCCGCGGCGATCTCCGGGTCCACCTCGGCGAGGGGCTGGGTGTTGATGTCGGGCGTCTGCGTCACGGGGGTTCCCTTCGAACGGGGGTCTGTGCGGCCGGAAGGCTCCGGTGCCCTCCATCCTAGTGACTGGGCGCCGTCGTCGGTCCTGCGCGACGGCGGCCCGCGGCCCCGGCGACCGACCCCGGCACCCGGTTCTTTTGACTGATTCAGAAATATGCCAAGATCGGGGATGACGCCGCCCACCGCGCCGATCGGTGCGCGGCCGACGTCGATCGACGAAGGAGAGTTCCATGACGGAGTACCAGAAGACGACCCCGCACGCGACCGGTTCCACCCGCCAGAACGGCGCCCCGGCCGTCAGCGACCGCCAGTCCCTGACCGTGGGCAGCGAGGGGCCCATCGTCCTGCACGACACCCACCTGCTGGAGACCCACCAGCACTTCAACCGCATGAACATCCCGGAGCGCCGCCCGCACGCCAAGGGCTCCGGCGCCTTCGGCGAGTTCGAGGTGACCGAGGACGTGTCGAAGTACACCAAGGCCCTCGTGTTCCAGCCGGGCACGAAGACCGAGACCCTCCTGCGCTTCTCCACCGTGGCCGGCGAGCTCGGCTCCCCGGACACCTGGCGCGACGTGCGCGGCTTCGCGCTGCGCTTCTACAGCGAGGAGGGCAACTACGACATCGTCGGCAACAACACCCCGATCTTCTTCCTGCGCGACCCGATGAAGTTCACCCACTTCATCCGCTCGCAGAAGCGTCTGCCGGACTCCGGCCTGCGCGATGCCACCATGCAGTGGGACTTCTGGACCAACAACCCCGAGTCGGCGCACCAGGTGACCTACCTGATGGGCCCGCGCGGCCTGCCCCGCACCTGGCGTGAGATGAACGGCTACGGCTCCCACACCTACCTGTGGGTCAACGCCCAGGGCGAGAAGCACTGGGTGAAGTACCACTTCATCTCCCAGCAGGGCGTGCACGGCCTCTCGAACGACGAGGCCACCAAGATCGCCGGCGAGAACGCCGACTTCCACCGCCAGGACCTGTTCGAGTCCATCGCCAAGGGCGACCACCCCAAGTGGGACCTCTACATCCAGGCGATCCCCTACGAGGAGGGCAAGACCTACCGGTTCAACCCCTTCGACCTGACGAAGACGATCTCCCAGAAGGACTACCCGCGCATCAAGGTCGGCACGCTGACCCTGAACCGCAACCCGGAGAACCACTTCGCGCAGATCGAGTCCGCCGCGTTCAGCCCGAGCAACACCGTGCCGGGCATCGGCCTGTCCCCGGACCGCATGCTCCTGGGCCGCGCCTTCGCGTACCACGACGCGCAGCTGTACCGCGTGGGCGCCCACGTGAACCAGCTGCCGGTGAACCGTCCCAAGAACGCGGTGCACAACTACGCCTTCGAGGGCCAGATGTGGTACGACCACACCGGCGACCGCTCCACCTACGTGCCGAACTCCAACGGCGACTCCTGGTCGGACGAGACCGGCCCGGTGGACGACGGCTGGGAGGCCGACGGCACCCTGACCCGTGAGGCCCAGGCGCTGCGCGCGGACGACGACGACTTCGGCCAGGCCGGCACCCTCGTCCGGGAGGTCTTCTCGGCCCAGGAGCGCGAGGACTTCGTGGAGACCGTGGCCGGCGCGCTGAAGGGCGTCCGCCAGGACGTCCAGGCCCGCGCCTTCGAGTACTGGAAGAACGTGGACACCGCGATCGGCCAGCGCATCGAGGACGAGGTCAAGCGCCACGAGGGCGACGGCATCCCGGGCGTCGAGGCCGGCGGCGAGGCCCGCATCTGACGGCTCCCTCCCCCGGCGGGCGCCCGCGCGCGCTCCGCTGAACGCACGGCGGCCGCTCCCTCGCACGAGGGGGCGGCCGCCGTCGTCGTGGGGCGAATGCCTTGGTCAGCGCTTGCCCCAGCGGCGCTCCTGCGCCTGGGACAGCTTGTCCTTGACCACCTTCACGACCTTGTCCTTGGCGGGCACGGCCACGTTGTCCCGCAGCGGGACGGCGACCTTGTCACGCACGGTCTCGAACGCGGAGGCCGCCACGGCGCCGGCCTGGGCCAGCTTCGACTCACCCTCGGCGTCCGAGGCTCGGGTCTCGTCGCGGTCCGCCCGCAGGTCCGGGAGGGCGGCGCCCTCGGTGTCGTCCTCGGCGGGCTCCTCATCCGTGGGGGCGGAGGAGGTGGAGGTGTCCGGGGCCACGGTCGTGGGCGTCGACGACGTCGGTGCGGCGGTCCCAGCAGTCCCGGCGGCTGCCGCCGACTGGGCGGCGCGGGCCTCGCGGCGGGTCGCCGGAGTGGCGTCCTCCGCACGGCCGGGCGAGGCCGCGGTCGGATCCAGCTCCGGGGCGCCGCCCAGGGGCGTGGCCGGCGTGGTGCCGGCGTGGGTCTCCGGGGCCTCGGCCCGGCGGGTGGCCGGGGCAGCCTCGAGCGGCGGGCGCTCGGCTGCGGGCTCGACCGCCGCCGGCTGCGCGGCGTCCACGCGATGGTCCTCGGTGCGCGCCGGCCCGCGGTCCGCCTCCGCCACGCGACCGGGCACCCCGGGCGTGCCGTCGATGCGCAGGGACCCGGCGGCCGAGCGCTCAGCCCCGTCGGCGCCGTTCTGCTGGGCCTGGTCCGGCTCGGCGGTCACGACGGTCACCGATCCGTGCGCGGTGGTCGCCACCGTGTGCGTCTCGAGATGCTCACCCTGCGGGACCGGGATCGCGTCCGTGGCGAACTCCTTGGTGGGGGTGTGCTCGGGGGCGACCTCGTCGGCGGGGACGGTCCCGTGCACGTGCTCGGGAGCCGGGGTGAGGTGGCTCTGCTGGTCCGGGGCCGCGGCAGCCGGTGCCGCCGGAGCGGGGGTCTCCGCGACCGGGGACGGGGAGGCCGGGGTCGCCGGGACGTCCGCCGCGGGCGTCTGCTCATCCAGGGTGACGCCGGAACCGCCGGCCACACCGGCCGCGCCCAGGCCCACGGTGTCCGCCGCGCTCGGCGTGCTCGTCGCCGCCGCGGCGGGGCGCAGAGTGCCCCGGGTGGCCGGAGCCGCGGCATCGCGACGGGGGGTCTCAGTGGTGGCCTCGGTGCTCGGGGCGTCCTGCTGATCCACGGTCACCCCCGCCCCGCCGGCCACGCCGGCGACGGACTCGTCGGTCTCACGGTCCGCCACGGCGGTGTCGGACGCAGCCAGACCCCCGGCGGGCCTCACCGCGGCCGCGGGGCGCGCGTCCTTCTCGGCCGCCACCTCGTCCAGGCGGGAGAGGCGGGTCGGAGCCGCGGGGACGGCCGCAGCGGCGGCCGCCTGCTCACCCGCGGTGTCCGGGGTGATGCCCCGGCGCTCAAGCAGGGTCTCGGCCACCTCGGCCTCGGCCTCGCGACGACGGCGGGAGGCGATCACCGAGAGGATGATCAGGATCAACAGCACGACGATGATCGCCGCGATGATCCAGTAGAGGGTGGACTGTGGCATGGGGGTGCTCCTCGGTCGTCTGGGGCGACCGGCCGGGCCGGGCGCCGCGTCGTGCTTCCCGCGCCGCCGCGCGGCGGGGAACCTGGTCTTGAGGATGACACGGGGCCCGACCCCCCGACCAGGGATCAGCCCCGTCATCCCGCGGTTCCGCGCGGCCGGCACCGCCTACCATCGACGCCATGGACACGGCAGCCCTCTCCCCCAGCCCCTCCCCCGCCTCCGGCGCGGAGCACGCCCGCGTGCTCACGCTGGCCTGCACGAACCGCAAGGGCATCGTGCACGCCGTGACGGGCGCCCTGCTGGGCGTGGAGGCGGACATCACCGAGTCGCAGCAGTACGACTCCCCGGACACCGGCGACTTCTTCATGCGCGTGGAGTTCGTGACCCCGGCCGTGCGGGAGGACATCGAGCAGGCGCTCGCGCCGGTGCGCGAGGAGTTCGGCATGCGCATGGGCCTGTGGGACGCGGCGCACCGCATGCGCACCCTCGTGATGTGCTCCAAGGACGGGCACACCCTCAACGACCTGCTCTTCCAGCAGCGCGCCGGCACCCTGCCCATCGAGATCCCCGTGGTGGTCTCGAACCACCTGGACCTGCAGCCGCTCGCCTCCTTCTACGGCGTGCCCTTCATCCACGTGCCCGTCTCCAAGGACCCCTCGAGCCGGGACTCCAAGGAGGCCGCGGAGGACCGGCTGCGCGACCTGATCGCCCAGTTCGACATCGAGCTGGTGGTCCTGGCCCGCTACATGCAGATCCTCTCGGACGAGCTGTGCCGGGACCTGGCCGGGATGGCCATCAACATCCACCACTCGTTCCTGCCCTCCTTCAAGGGCGCCCGCCCCTACCACCAGGCGCACGAACGCGGCGTGAAGCTCATCGGCGCCACCGCCCACTACGTGACCGCCGACCTGGACGAGGGCCCGATCATCGCGCAGTCCGTGCAGCCGGTGACCCACGCCCAGACCGCCGCCGACTTCGTGGCCCGCGGCCGCGACGTCGAGGGCTCCACGCTCGCGCAGGCCGTGCGCTGGCACGCCCAGCACCGCGTCCTCGCGGACGGCCGGCGGACCGTCGTCTTCAGCTGAGCCCGGGACGACGGCGCCACGCGGCGCCGTCGTCCTGCCCGCCTAGGCTGGTGGCATGGCCCACATCATCACCGTCGCGGGTGCCACCCCGCGCATCCACGAGTCCGTCTTCCTCGCCCCGACCGCCGCGATCACCGGCGACGTCGAGATGGCCGAGCGCTCCTCGGCCTTCTACGGCGTCTCCGCCCGCGGCGACTCCGCCCCCATCCGCGTCGGGGCAGGCACCAACCTGCAGGACAACGTGGTGCTGCACGCGGACGAGGGCTTCCCGTGCACCCTCGGCGCCGGTGTCTCCGTGGGCCACTCCGCCGTGGTGCACGGGGCCACCGTGGAGGACGACTGCCTGATCGGCATGTCCGCCACGGTGATGAACGGCGCGGTGATCGGCGCCGGTTCGCTCGTGGCCGCCGGCGCCCTGGTGCTCGAGGGGACGCAGGTCCCGGCCGGCTCGCTCGTGGCGGGCGTCCCCGCGAAGGTCCGCCGCCCCCTCACGGACGAGGAGCGGGAGGGCCTCAAGGGGAACGCGGCCACCTACCTGCGGCTGTCCGCCGCGCACCGGGACGCCGTCGCCGGCTGAACCGGGCCCGGAGGATGTGGGACGGTGGGCACCATGCCCACCACTTCCACTCTCCCCCGCACCCGACCCGACGACGCCCCCGAGCGCCTGCTCATCCTCCCCGCGGCGCAGGACGTCGCCGGCACCCCCTACGCCCACGCCCGGCGGCTGGCCGAGCAGGCCGTGGCCGACGTCGGCGGCACCGCCGTGGCCGAGGGCGACCCCTCCGCCACGGCCCTGCTGATGGTCCGCCCGATCCCGGTCGACACGCTCGCCGCGGCCCTGGCCGCCCACCCCCACGTGAGCTGGGTGCAGCTCCCGTTCGCCGGGATCGAGCCGTTCGTCCCGCTCGTGCGCAGCCGCCCGGACATCGTGTGGACGTCCGCCAAGGGCACGTACGCGCCGCCGGTGGCCGAGCACGCGCTGCTGCTCACCCTGGCCCTGCTGCGGGACCTGCCCGCGCGCGTCCGCGCCACCGCGTGGGGCCCCTCCTCCGGCCGCACCCTGAACGGCCTGAACGCCGTGGTCGTGGGCGGCGGCGGGATCGCACAGGAGTACATCCGCCTGCTCAAGACCTGGGACGTGCGCGTCACCGCGGTCCGCCGACGCGCGGGCGACGTGCCCGGCGCGGACCGCACCGTCACGACCGACTCCCTCGACGAGGTCCTGCCCGGCGCGCAGGTCGTGATGATCGCCGCGGCGGCCACCGAGGAGACCCGCGGCATGTTCGACGCCGACCGCGTCGCCCTCCTGGACGAGGACGCCGTGCTCGTGAACGTCGCCCGCGGGGCGCTGGTGGACACGGACGCCGTCGTCCAGACCCTCGCGGCGGGCCGGCTGCACGGCTACGGCACGGACGTCACCGACCCCGAGCCGCTCCCGGAGGGCCACCCGCTCTGGACCGAGGAGCGCGCCCTCATCACGCCGCACACGGCGGACACCCCGCAGATGTGCATCCCGCTGCTCCACGCGCGGGTCGAGCGGAACCTGCGGGCCCGCGCGGCCGGGACGGAGCTGGAGGGCCTGGTGGACGCCGAGGGCGGGTACTGACCCGCCCCCGGCGTCCGCGGCGCCGGCTCAGCGGCGCGGCGCGTCCGCCTCGCGCGCGACCGCGTCACGCTCGGCCGCCATCTCGATCTGGCGGCGACGCTCCTCGGCGGCCCGGCGGGTCAGCTCCGCGCCGACCTCGGGGTCGCGGGTGAGGTTCTCACCGGTGGTCGGGTCGAACAGGTGCACGCGCGTGGTGTCCACCCACAGGCGGGTCGGCGTGCCCGGCCGGGCGCGGGACTCGCCGGAGAGGGTGGCCACGACGACGGGGCGCAGCTCGTCCGCGTCCAGGTCCTTGGCCAGCGAGGAGAGCATCTCGGCCACGGCCGGGTCCGGATCGAACTCGATGTAGCCGTACTGCTCGTGGCCCAGCCACTCCAGGTGGGTCAGCGTCGCGTCGAAGGTGGAGCCCTGGTCGCGGCGGCTGTCCTCCACCAGCTCGGCGTCCTCGAAGAACTCCGGCCGCAGGCCGAGGAACACGATGTCCCGCCCCTCGGCGGCGCGGGCCTTCTCGGGCGGCACCGGGATGTCACCGATCGGCGAGGACAGCACGTGGCCGCCCTCCTTCTGCTTCAGCGAGGCGGGCAGGAAGTTCATCGACGGCGAGCCGATGAAGCCGGCCACGAACAGGTTGAGCGGCTGCTCGTAGAGCTCGCGCGGGCTGGCCACCTGCTGCAGCTCGCCCTTCTTGAGCACGGCCACCCGGTCGCCCAGGGTCATGGCCTCGGTCTGGTCGTGCGTCACGTAGATGGAGGTGGTGGCCAGGCGGCGCTGCAGCTGCGAGATCTCCGCGCGCATCTGCCCGCGCAGCTTGGCGTCCAGGTTGGACAGCGGCTCGTCGAAGAGGAACGCGTCCGCCTCGCGCACGATCGCCCGGCCCATGGCCACGCGCTGACGCTGGCCGCCGGAGAGGTTGCCGGGCTTGCGCTCGAGGTGGTCCTCGAGCTCGAGCACGCGGGCGGCGTCGCGCACCTTGCGGTCGATCTCCTCCTCGGAGGGCTTGTTCTCCTTGATCAGCCGCAGCGGGAAGGCGATGTTCTCGTACACCGTCAGGTGCGGGTACAGCGCGTAGTTCTGGAACACCATCGCGAGGTTGCGGTCCTTGGGGGCCGCCTCGTTCACGCGGCGGCCGTCGATCAGCATCTCGCCGTCGGTGATGTCCTCGAGGCCCACGATCATGCGCAGCAGCGTGGACTTGCCGGAGCCGGAGGGGCCCACGAGGATGACGAACTCGCCGTCCTCGATCTCCAGGTTCACGTCCTTGATGGCGTGGAAGCCGTCGTCGTAGGTCTTGTCGATGTGGTTCAGGGTGATGGAGGCCATCGGGGGGTCCTTTCGGGAGGTCTCGTGTGCGGGCCTCAGCCCTTCACCGCGCCGTTGGTCAGGCCGGCCACGATCTGACGCTGGAACGCCAGCACCAGGATCACGATCGGGATGGTCACGATGATCGCGGCCGCCGAGATGGCCCCGGTCGGCGACTCGAACTGCGAGGCGCCGGTGAAGAAGGCCAGGGCGGCGGGCACGGTGCGCGCGGTCTCGGTGGAGGTCAGGGAGATGCCGAACACGAAGTCGTTCCAGGCGATGAAGAAGGCGATGATCGCCGTCGTGAAGACGCCGGGGGCGGCCAGCGGGACGATCACCTTGCGGAACGCCTCGAGCGGGGTCGCGCCGTCCACCTGCGCGGCCTGGTCGAGCTCCCACGGGATCTGGCGGAAGAACGCGGCCAGGGTCCAGATGGAGATCGGCAGGGTCAGGGACAGGTAGGGGATGATCAGGCCGACCCACGTGTCGTACAGCCCGAGGGTGCGCCACATGTTGAACAGCGGCGTCACCAGGGAGATGACGGGGAACATCGAGACCATCAGGGACACCGTGAGCACGAGCCGCTTGCCCGGGAAGTCCAGGCGGGCGATCGCGTAGGCGCACAGCGTGGCCAGGATGACGGCGATGATCGTGGCGATCACGGTGATGCCGATCGAGTTGCGCAGCGCCGTGAGGAACAGCTCGCGCGAGCCGCCCACGAAGATCTCCTCGTAGTTCACCGTGGACCACTGGGTGGGCAGCAGCTTGCCGTTGGCGAGGTCGGCGGGCGTCTTGAAGCTGGTCGCGAAGATCGAGAACAGCGGGAAGAGGCACCACACGCCGATCACGACGGTGAGGATCCACCACAGTGCGGTGGCCTTCCCGGTGCCGCGACGGTGGGGCGCGCGGCCCTCGGGGGCGGGAGCGGATGCGGCGGTGCTCACTTGGAACCTCCTCGGTCGGCCAGGTCCACCTTGAAGCCCTTGACGGCGATGACCGCCATGAGGGCCACGCACAGGAACAGGATCACGGAGACCGCCGAACCCATGCCGATCTCGAGCCGGCCGATGGACGTGCGGTAGGCCAGCAGCGAGAGGACCTCGGTGCCGTAGGCGCCGTTGGTCATGATGTAGATGGAGTCGAAGATGCGGAACGCGTCCATCGCGCGGAACAGGACGGCCACCATGATCGAGGCCTTCATGTTCGGCAGGATGACCAGCTTCATCCGCTGCCACCAGGAGGCGCCGTCGACGGAGGCGGCCTCGGTGAGGTCGCCCGGCACCTGGGCCAGGCCGGCCAGCAGGAGCAGGGAGATGAACGGGGTGGTCTTCCAGATCTCGGAGAGCATGATCACGAACAGCGCGGTGCTGCCCTGCGCGAACCAGTTCAGGTCCGCGTCGACGCCCGGCAGCCACTCGAACCAGGCGTTGATGTAGCCCGAGTCGATCGAGAACATGTAGAACCACGCGAACGCGGAGACCACGGTGATGATGCCGTACGGCACCAGGATGATCGTGCGGATCAGGCCGCGGGTCTGCTTGATGGCGTGGTGCATGGCCAGGGCCAGCAGGAAGCCGAGGATGAGCTCGACCACCACGGTCACCACGGTGATCAGCAGGGTCACCCCGAGGTCCTTCCAGAACACGGGGTCCGTGAGGATCACGCCGTAGTTGCCCAGGCCCACGAACTCGCGGTCGCCCGGCGCGGTGAGCCGGTACTTGAACAGCGAGTCGTAGAGGGCCTGCAGGATCGGGTACAGGACCACGAACAGCATCACGAAGAACGCGGGGCCGGCTAGGAGCCAGCCGAGACGCGCCTCGGACTTCGCGCGCTGGGACTTCACCCGGCGGGGGCGACGACCCTCGGCGGCGCGCGGGGTGGATGCGGCGGGTGCGGTGTCGACGTGGCTCACAGCAGACGCTCCCCTCTCAGGACTTCCTGGATGAAGTCGTCGGTCTCGGCCGGGGTGGACTCGGAGACGCCCGACGGCGGCGCGTAGCGCTGCTGGATCGCGGTGGAGACCTCGTTGTAGTACGGGGTCTGCGGCCGCGGGGCGCCGAGTTCGAGGGACTCCCGGATGGTGTCCGCCATGGGGTACTTCTCGGCGACCTCGGGGGCGTCGTAGGCCGCCGGGTCGGCGGGCGGGTTGCCGTTCTCGACGAAGTACTGGCTCTGGTGCTCGGTGGTGGTGATGCAGGAGATCGCGTCCCAGGCGAGGTCCTGGTGCTCGGACTTCGCGCCCACCCCCAGGTTGATGCCGCCCACGGGCGGCGCGGCGTCCTTGCCCTCGACGGTGCGGGGGTAGACAGCCCAGCCGATGTCCTCGGGCAGGTCCTCCGGCAGCGAGCCCTCCTCCACGGAGCCGAGGGTGGCCGGCCAGACGAACGGCCAGTTGACCATGAACGAGCCGTTCTTGCCCTGGAAGAGCAGCATGGAGGCGTTCTCGTCCTGCGTCGGCAGGCCGGCGCTGCCGAGACCCTCCTTGCCGATCGTGGAGATGATCCGCGCTGCCGTGCGGCCGGCCTCGGAGTCGAGGTTCGTGGTGACCTCGTCCGTGGGCGCCTCGGCGTTGGGGACGATCTGCTCCCCGCCGCCCTCGATGAGCGCGTTGAGCCACACGGTCATGGACTCGGCGCGGGCGCCCTGGACGGCCAGGTCCTTGTCCTGGCTGCGGGCGGCCTCGATCAGCTGGTCCCACGTGACGGGCTGGGACATGTCCAGCCCCGCGGCCTCGGCGACCGACTTGCGGTACCAGAGCAGCTGCGTGTTGGCCCAGAACGGGACCGTGACGAGCTCGTCCTTCCAGCTGGCGGCCGCGAGCGCGCCCTCCAGGGCGTTGTCCTTCGCGTACGCCTGCATCTCCTCCGGCACGGGGGCCAGGAAGCCGGGCTCGGCGAGCTCGGGGACGAACGGCGGGTCGAGGGACATGATGTCCATCGACGTGTCGCCCGCGGCGAGGCGGCGGGTCAGCTGCTCGCGCTGGGAGGCGGCGTCCGTCGGAAGCATGGACGTCTCGACTCTGTACCGGCCGTTCGCGGCGTCGGTGCACTGGGCGGCGATCTTCGCCTGCCCGCCGTCGTCGGGGTTGGTGTACCAGGTCAGGGTGGGCGTCTGCTCGGCCGGGGCACACCCGGCCAGGATGAGCGCGCCCGCAGCGACGGCGCCGGCCAGCGTGGCCCGGCGTCGTTGACGTGCCCGCGTGTCGTGTCTCACAAGTGGAACCTCATTCGATGCGAGTCGGATGTGACCGCCATCATCACGCATCGGAGCGATTCCTGCACGTTTCGCGGGCCCCTTTCTCAGCGGGCGCGGCGGTTCGTCCGGGCGGTCGGCTCCGCGGCGGCGGGATCCTCGGGCCACGGGTGCTTGGGGTATCGCCCGCGGTTCTCGGCGCGGACCTGCGCGTAGGGGCCGGCCCAGAAGGACGGCAGGTCGGCGGTCACGGCGAGTGGGCGGCCTGCCGGGGAGAGCAGGTGCAGGACCACCGGCTCACGGCCGTCCGCCACGGCGGGGGTGACACGCGCCCCGAAGAACTCCTGCAGCTTGGCGGCGACCACGGGCGGGGTGTCCTCGTGGACGGCCGGATAGTCCACGACGACGGCGCGCCCGCTCGGCACGGGCAGGCACTCGGGGGCGAGCTCGTCCAGCCGGCCCGCCTCCGGCCAGGGCAGGGCGCCGCGCAGCAGCGCCTCGGCGTCCAGGCGCGTGAGGGGCCGTCCCGCGGCCAGGTCGGCCGCGAGCCCGTCGACCAGTGTGTCCAGGCCGGGCAGCGCCGTATCCGAGAGGTCCGGCCACGGGGCGCCGAGGACGCGGTGGAGCAGGTGCACCCGGCGGCGCAGGCGTTCGGCCCGGCCGTGCGGGTCGAACCGGGCGAGGCCGTCGGCGGCGAGTGCGGCGCGCACGGCCTGCGCGGCGGCGTCGGGGGCGACGGGGGCCGGCGCCTCCGCCAGCACGAGCGCGCCCAGCCGGTCCACGCGGCGGCCGATGAGCCGGTCCCCGCGCCAGTCGGCGGTGTCCTCGGTGCGCCGCAGGCCCGCGCCGGCGAGCTCGGCGAGCGGCCGGTCGATCGGCGCGGCCGCGCGGATCGCGGCACCCGTGCCGGCCGCGTCCCCGGCCACGCGGGCGACCTCGGCCACGGCCAGCCACTCCTGCCCCGCCAGGCCGCCGCCGGCGGCGTCGCGGGGCAGGGCCGCGCGGGTGCCGGAGGCGAGCAGGTACGCGCCCGCCTCCCCCGCGCGTCGGGCGATCCACGCGGGGAAGGCCAGGGCGGCCACGAGGCCGGCGGGGTGCCGTCGCGCGGTCGCCGCCGCCTCGGGCCCGGGCTCGCCCGGGGCGTGGTGCGCGTGCCGACGGGCGAGTCGTTCCAGTCGGTCCGCCTCCCGACGCAAGCGCCCGGCCTCCGGGTGCCGGCCGTCCCGCACGGCCGCGACCAGCGCCTCGAGGTCGGCCCCGGGGGCGCGCAGGTCCAGGGCGAGGGCCGCCGTCGCCTCGGCCGCGGGGCGGGGCCCCGTCCACGGTGCCGCGCGCAGGAGGGCGTGGCCGAGGGGCGGGTCCAGGGGCAGCTCGGCCAGGACGGCGCCGTGCGGGGTGATGCGCCCGTCCGCGTCCACCGCGCCGAGGGAGGCGAGCGTGCGCTCGGCGGCGGCCATCGCGTCGGCCGGCGGGTCCTCGGGCAGGGTCAACCCGTGGCCGCCCGGGGCGCCCCACGCCGCGAACGCCAGGGCCACCGGCGCGAGGTCGACAACGGCGAGGGCCGGCGTCGGGGCTGCGGGAGCGGTGCCCAGGGCCGCGGCGGTGTGGCAGCGGACCACGGTGCCGGGGCCGAGGCGGGCGGCGCGGCCCGCACGTTGGCCGGCGGCGGCACGCGAGGCCTGGACGGTGACGAGCCCGGCCATGCCGCGCCCCCGGTCCCGGCGCGGCTCGCGGGCCAGGCCCGAGTCGACGACGAGGCGCACCCCCGGCACGGTCAGTGAGGACTCGGCGACCGCCGTCGCGACGACGACGCGCGGCACGGCGGGGTCGGCGCGGCCCGCGAGCGCGGCGTCCTGGTCGGCGGGTTCCTGGCGGCCGTGCAGGACGCGGACCTCGGTGTCCGGGGCGAGCGCGGCGACGCGCCCCGCGACGGTCTCGACCTCGGCCACGCCGGGCAGGAAGACGAGGGCGTCCACGCTCGGGTCGGCGTCGAGCGCCTCGGCGTGGGCGCGCGCGGCCGTGGCCGCGACGTGGTCGAGGAAGGCCCGGTCCACGCGGCCCTCGGCGGTGAGGCGGTGGCCGCGGAAGGGGGCGTGCTCCTCGCGCAGTGGGTGCAGCACGGCCGGGGTGGAGACCACGGGCAGGGGCGCGTCCTCCCCCATGCCGCGGGCCCAGCGGGCGGCCAGGGCGGCCGCGTCCACGGTGGCGGACATGGCCACGAGCGCGAGTTCGGGACGCAGCTGCCGCAGGTCGGCGAGGAGGGCGAAGAGCACGTCCGTGTCCAGGTCCCGCTCGTGGACCTCGTCCAGGACCACCGCGTCCACGCCGTCGAGCCCGGGGTCGGCGAGGAGGCGACGCAGCAGCAGGCCCGGGGTCACGAACTCGACGGCCGAGGCCCCGCCGCCCGCCGCGTCGCCGCGCACGGCGTACCCGGCGGCCGCGTCCCCGAGCCGAGCCTGCGCGTCGGGGTCGGCGCCGGGATGCACGTCGGCCGCGGCGGCCAGCACCGCCGTGCGCAGCCGCCGCCACGCCGCGCGCACCGCGACCCGCCGCGGCTGCGTGACCAGGACGCGCCCACCGCCGTCCTCCGCGAGCCGGACCACGAGCGCGGGCGGGACCACGGTGGTCTTGCCCGTGCCCGGGGGCGCCTCGACGACGGCCACCCCGCGCGCGTCCAGCGCCGCTTCGAGGTCGGGCAGGGCGGCCGCGAACGTCAGGCCAGCGCCGAGGCGGCCGAGGGCGGCGGCGAGGGCGGAGGGGACGGAGACGGGATCGACGGGGGTGGGCATCGGGACCCATTGTGCCCGCCTCCGCCACGCTGTCCCGGGACCGTCCCACTGACTAGGCTGTGACCCATGACCACACCCGTCCAGGAGCACCTCGATCGCCTCACGTCGGCCCACGCGGGCGAGGGGGAGGTCCCGGACGGGCTGGGCGTCGCGATGCTCCTGGTGGACGGGCACCGCTACGTCTCCGGATCCATGACGCCCGTGCCGCTCGCCACGCTCGCCTCTCCCCTGTTCCACGCGCAGGCCCTCGAGGACCTCGGCGCGGTGCGGGTGGGCGAGCGAGTGGGAGCCGTCCCCGTGCGCGACCTGGACCACCGGGTCGAGGTGGACGCCGTCACGGGCCTGCCGCACAACCCGCTGCAGAACGCGGGCGCGGTGGCCACCGCCTCCCTCGTGAAGGGCCGCGGTGGCCGCGACCGCACCGCGCGCATGATGCAGCTGCTCTCCGCCCTGTTCGACCGCGAGGTCACCGTCACGGAGTCGGCCGCGCGTGCGGAGAACCGCGCCCAGCACCACACCCGGTCCGCTGCCTGGCTGATGAAGTCCCTCGACACGCTGGACGCCGACCCCGAGACGCTGCTCGAGGACATCGCCACGGTGCGTGCCGCCGCCGTGACCGTGGAGGACCTCGCCCTGCTCGCCGGCACCCTCGCGCACGGCGGCGTCCACCCCGTCACCGGGGACCGTGTGCTGAGCGAGGAGACGGTCCGCGGTGTGCTGTCCGTGATGGACTCCTGCGGCATGGACACCCGGGACTCCCGATGGGCGTACGACGTCGGCCAGCCCGGCTGGGCGTCCACGCGCGGCGGCACGGTGCTCGTGGTGGTGCCGGGCCACCTCGGTCTGGCGCTGCAGTCGGACACGACGGACGAGAACGGGCTCGGCGCCGCGGCGATGGCCGCCCTGCGGACTATCGTCGAGGACTTCGAGCTGCACCCGTCGGTGGTCACCGGTTCCCCGCGCGCGGCCCTGCGCACCCACTACCGGATCGATCAGGCGCCCTCGGGCACGGTGCGCAGCGCCGTCGTCCTCGAGGCGCTCGGGCGGTTCGCGGACACCGTGCACGTCATGGAGCTGGGCGGTCACCTCGGCTTCAGCCAGGTGGACGCGATCGCCCGCGTCAGCCGCGGTCTGCCGGAGGCCCTCGAGACGCTCGTGGTGGACATGCGCTCGGTCAGCTCCATCTCCCGCCCGGCCCGCCTGCTGGTGGCCCAGTGGTTCGCCCGCGCGCTGGGCAACGGGCTCGACGTCGTCGTCGTGGACCGGGACGCCGCCGAGATGAAGGAGCTGATGTCGGCCGTCGAGGAGTCCGTGGAGGTGGACCTGCCCGAGCCGCTGCAGGATGAGGCCGAGGGGGTGGACCCCGCCGCCGAGGGCGCGCAGTTCGTGTTCTTCGACTCCCGCTCGCGGGCCGCCCAGTGGGCCGAGCAGCGGCTGCTCTCCCGGCACGCCCCCCACCTGCTGCCGCGGGACGCCCAGGAGGCGGCCGTAGCACCCCTGCTGCAGCACCTCTCCGCGGACGATGCGCGCCTGCTCGAGTCCATGATGGACGAGCGGGTCTACTCGGACGGCCAGATCATCCGTCGCGCCGGCCAGCCGTTCGGCGGCATCTACGTGATCGTCTCCGGCACCGTGGAGCTCTCGGGCCAGGGCACGGGCAGCCGTCGTGTGCGCCGCACCCTGCTCACCCCGGGGATGACGTTCGGCGAGATGGCCCTCGGCCAGCCGGGCCGTCAGCCCTCCACCGTTCGCGCGCGCGGGCCGGTGACGGCGCGAGTCCTCACCGCCCAGGTGATGGTCGCGCTCCAGGAGGGCTTCCCCCAGCTGGCCCTGGCCCTCTGGGAGGCGCTGGCCCGCGACGCGTTCACCGCGCTGAGCCAGCTCATCCGGGAGACCGGCGCGCTGCAGGACTGACAACCCGCGGGGGGGGGGGGGGGGGGGGGGGGGGGGG
>NZ_JBHNYP010000023.1:0-47161 GCF_054960655.1 Micrococcus sp. PSi08
CCGCCCGTGCGCGAGAGCGAGTTCCGCCGGCTGATGGACGAGGAGTTCGGCCCCGCCCGGGCCGGCCTCGTGGCCGACTCCCTGCACCTGCCCGGCCTGGACACCACCGCGACGGCGGCGCTCGCCGCCGGCGTGGACCCGCGGCGGGTCTGGCTGGCGGTCTGCGACCTGCATGAGATCCCGCAGGAGCGGCGTCTCGGTCGGGACGTGCCGCCGAAACGCTGACGCCGCGACGCGCTGGCGGGGCACTGCCCCTGTTCGAACACCTGTTCGAAGAATGCGGTAGAGTCCTGCACAGCAGTGCGACGGGGTGATCTCGTGCACAGGCGGGGCCGGCCACGCTTATCGTGTCCGCCGCCCCCCGTAGATTCACGGACATGACCGAGGCGGGCGCTCCAGCGTCCGCGGCAGCACCACCAGAGCTAGGGGTGAAGGATGAGCAAGGTGACGGATCGCGAGAAGGCCCTCGAGGCCGCTCTCGCCCAGATCGACAAGCAGTTCGGCAAGGGTTCCGTCATGCGGCTGGGGGACCAGACCCAGGCACCCGTCGAGGTCATCCCCACGGGCTCGGTGGCCATGGACGTGGCCCTGGGCATCGGCGGCCTGCCGCGCGGCCGCGTGGTGGAGATCTACGGCCCGGAGTCCTCGGGCAAGACCACCCTGGCCCTGCACGCGGTGGCCAACGCGCAGCGCAACGGCGGCATCGCGGCCTTCATCGACGCGGAGCACGCCCTGGACCCGGTCTACGCCCGCCAGCTCGGGGTGGACACGGACGCCCTGCTGGTCAGCCAGCCGGACACCGGCGAGCAGGCCCTGGAGATCATGGACATGCTCGTCTCCTCGGGCACCCTGGACATCGTCGTCATCGACTCCGTGGCCGCGCTGACCCCGCGCGCCGAGATCGAGGGCGAGATGGGCGACTCCCACGTCGGCCTGCAGGCCCGCCTCATGTCCCAGGCGCTGCGCAAGGTGACCGGCCGCCTGCACCAGACCAAGACCACGGCCATCTTCATCAACCAGCTGCGCGAGAAGATCGGCGTGTTCTTCGGCTCCCCGGAGACCACCACGGGCGGCAAGGCGCTCAAGTTCTATGCGTCCGTGCGCATCGACGTCCGCCGCATCGAGA
The DNA here is from genome assembly GCF_054960655.1 of Micrococcus sp. PSi08. NCBI lineage: Bacteria > Bacillati > Actinomycetota > Actinomycetes > Micrococcales > Micrococcaceae > Micrococcus > Micrococcus sp. PSi08. The sequence continues at coordinate 1,127 of NZ_JBHNYP010000023.1, forward strand.
CCCTCAAGGAGGCCGGCAACCCCGTCGGCAACCGCACCCGCGTGAAGATCGTCAAGAACAAGATGGCCCCGCCCTTCAAGCAGGCCGAGTTCGACATCCTCTACGGGGTCGGCATCTCCCGCGAGGGCGGCCTGATCGACATGGGTGTCGAGGAGGGCATCGTCAAGAAGTCCGGCGCGTGGTTCACCTATGACGGGGACCAGCTCGGGCAGGGCAAGGAGAACGCCCGTCGCTTCCTCAAGGACAACCCGGACCTCGCCAACGAGATCGAGGAGCGCATCCTCACGAAGCTCGGCATCCGCGTGGCCCCGGAGGCCGAGGACGACGAGGCCCCGGCCCTGACCGCGGTTCCGGGGGACACCGCGGCCGGATGACCCGATCGCGCAGGAACGTCGGAGGCGGGGCCGCCCACCGGTCGGAGACGACCGGCCGGAGCGGCTCCGCCTCCGGTGCGTCCGCGTTCGACGACGCCCGGGACTCGGACGTGGGCCGGATGTGGCTCGACCTGGCCGGCGCACCGGAGCCGACGTCGTCCGACGCGGACGCCGCGCGGGACGCCGTGCCCGCGCGCGACGCCGGAACCCCCGCGGGGGACGGCTCGGATCCCGCCCCCGGCGCGGCACCGGATCTCGGGGCCCTGCTGACTCGCGCGAGCGATCTGCCCAGTCCCGCGCCCGGCGCCGGGCCCCGTGCGCTGCCCTGGTCCGGGCGCGAGGACACCCGGGCGGACATCGAGCGCCGGGGCCGGAAGCGGGCCACCACGCCCCCGCGGCGTGGCCGTCCTCGCGACGAGGGACGCCCGGCCGTGGATCCCCGCCCCGCCGTCGAGACCGACCGCCCCCGACGTCGCCCCGGCCCGGCGCCCCTGCCCACCGCACCGCGTGAGCGCGAGGAGGCCGCACGCGAGGTCGTCCTGCGCCAGCTCGCCCTGGGCCCCCGCTCCCGCGGCCAGCTCGAACGCAAGCTCGCCGAGCGCCAGGCCGAGCCCGAGCTGATCGAGCGCGTCCTCGACCGCTTCGAGGAGGTGCGCCTCGTGGATGACGCCGCCTTCGCCGAGGTCTGGGTCCGCAGCCGTCACCGAAGCAAGGGCCTGGCGCGCCGTGCCCTCGGGCACGAGCTCCAGCAGAAGGGCGTGGACCGGGAGATCGCCGCCGAGGCGCTCGAGGCCATCGACGGCGAGGACGAACGGGCCGCCGCCCTCGACCTCGTGCGCCGACGGCTGCGGGGCCGCACCGTCCCCGGCGGTGCCTCGCCGGAGGCCCGGGCCGAGCGGGACAAGGTGACCCGCCGCCTCGTCGGCATGCTGGGACGCAAGGGCTACGGCGGCGGCCTCGCGTTCGCCGTCGTGAAGGAGGTCCTCGCCGAGCACGAGGAGTGAGCGGACCCGGGCCGCGCCCGGAGTTCCTAGAATGGTGCGGTGACTCTGACGGACCCCACCCCCCGCACCACCCCGCTCGCGCAGGACGGCGCCGCCGCGCGCCCGCACGAGGGCCTGACCTATGAGGTCCGCACCTTCGGCTGCCAGATGAACGTGCACGACTCCGAGCGCATCTCCGGCCTGCTCGAGTCCACCGGCTACGCCCCGGTCGCCGAGGACGCCCAGGCCGACCTCGTGGTCTTCAACACGTGCGCGGTCCGCGAGAACGCGGACAACCGCCTGTACGGCAACCTCGGCAACCTGCGTGCGGTGAAGGACGCGCACCCGGGCATGCAGATCGCCGTCGGCGGGTGCCTCGCCCAGAAGGACCAGGCCGCCATCCAGCGCAGGGCCCCGTGGGTGGACGTCGTCTTCGGAACCCACAACATCGGCTCCCTGCCCGTGCTGCTGGAGCGCTCGCGCCACAACGCCGAGGCCGAGATCGAGATCCTCGAGTCGCTCGAGGTGTTCCCCTCCACCCTGCCCACCAAGCGCGACTCCACCCACTCCGGCTGGGTGTCCATCTCCGTGGGCTGCAACAACACGTGCACGTTCTGCATCGTCCCGTCGCTGCGCGGCAAGGAGAAGGACCGCCGCCCCGGGGAGATCCTCGCCGAGGTGCAGGCGCTCGTCGACGCCGGCGCCGTCGAGGTCACGCTGCTGGGCCAGAACGTGAACACCTACGGCGTCGAGTTCGGCGACCGCGGCGCGTTCGCCAAGCTGCTGCGCGCGTGCGGGGAGATCGAGGGCCTCGAACGCGTCCGCTTCACCAGCCCCCACCCGGCCGCGTTCACGGACGACGTCATCGACGCGATGGCCGAGACCCCCAACGTCATGCCGCAGCTGCACATGCCCCTGCAGTCGGGCTCGGACAAGGTGCTCAAGGACATGCGCCGCTCCTACCGGTCCGCGAAGTTCCTGCGGATCCTGGAGAAGGTGCGCGAGCGCATCCCGCACGCCGCCATCACCACGGACATCATCGTCGGCTTCCCCGGGGAGACCGAGGAGGACTTCGCCGAGACGATGCGCGTGGTCGAGGCCTCCCGCTTCTCCTCCGCGTTCACCTTCCAGTACTCCATCCGCCCCGGGACCCCCGCCGGGGAGATGGACCACCAGGTGCCCAAGGCCGTCGTCCAGGAGCGCTTCGAGCGCCTCGTGGCCCTGCAGGACCGGATCTCGGCCGAGGAGATGGCCACGCTCGTCGGCACCCGCCAGGAGCTGCTCGTCACCGCCGACTCCGGCTCCAAGGCCGCGGAGCGCGGCCGCCTGTCCGGGCGCGCACCCGACAACCGGCTCGTGCACTTCTCCGTGCCCGCCGGCGCCGAGACCCCCCGCCCCGGCGACTTCGTCACCGTGACGGTCACCGAGGCCCACCCGTTCTTCGCCGTCGCCGACCCGACCGCACAGGACTACGTCCTGCGCCGCTCCCGCGCCGGCGATGCGTGGGACCGCGCCCAGGCCGAGTCGTGCGGCGCCCCGGCCCCCGGCACGGCGGGCGGCTCCGGTGCCACGAGCCTCGGCATGCCGACCCTGCGCCCGCGGTCCTGATGCCCGCCGCCGCGGCCCGGCCGCCCGTCGTCGCCGTCGTCGGGGCGACGGCGACGGGCAAGTCCGCCCTCGCCGTCGCCCTGGCGCACGCGCTGGACGGCGAGGTGGTCAACGGGGACGCCCTGCAGTTCTACCGGGGGATGGACGTGGGCACGGCGAAGGTCACCCCGGCTGAACGCGAGGGCGTCCCGCACCATCTGCTGGACGTGCTCGACGTCGGCCAGGAGGCCTCGGTGGCGGCCTTCCAGTCCGCGGCCCGCGACCTGTTCGACCAGATCCGCGCGCGGGGTCGGACCCCGATCCTCGTGGGCGGCTCCGGGCTGTACGTGCGGGCGGCGCTGGACGTGCTCGAGTTCCCGCCCACGGACCCGGCGCTGCGGGCCGAGCTGGAGGCGCGCGCGCAGCGGGAGGGCCTGGCCGGGCTGAGGGCCGAGCTGGCCGCCCTGGACCCGGTCTCGGCGGAGCGGCTGCAGGACGCCCGCCGCATCGTGCGCGCGCTGGAGGTGTGCCGGCTGACGGGCCGTCCGTTCTCCGCGTTCATGCCGGAGCGCACGTACGCCCCGGAGGTCGCCCCCGTGGTGCAGCTCGGCCTGCGCCTGGACCGGGTCGAGCTGCACCAGCGGATCGCGGCCCGGGTGGAGCGCATGCTGGCCGGGGGCCTGCTGGACGAGGTCCGCCGCCTCGACGTCCCCGGGCCGGAGGGGCTGCGGCAGGGACCGACCGCGTCCCGCGCCATCGGCTACGCCCAGATGCTCGCCGTCCTCGACGGCGAGCTCACCGAGGCGGAGGCGGCCGAGCAGACCGTCGTGGCCACGCGCCGGTTCGCCCGACGCCAGGAGACCTGGTTCCGGGCCGACCCGCGCGTCGTCTGGCTCGACGCGCAGGGCGAGGACATCGTGGCGGAGGCGCTCGCCGTCGTCGCCGGGGACGCCACCTAGACTGGGCCCATGACCGAGCAGCCCGCGGCGCCCGCCGCCCAGGACCCCCTCCACGCGAGCGCGCCGCGCGTGCCGTTCACGAAGGGCCATGGCACGGGCAACGACTTCGTGCTGATCGCCGACCCGGACGGCAACACGCAGCTCGACGCCCAGCGCGTCGCACGGCTGGCCGACCGGCACCGGGGGATCGGCGCCGACGGCGTCATCCGCGCCGTGCGCTCGGCACGCCTGCCGGAGGGTGAGGCGCTGCTCGCCGAGCACCCCGAGGCCGAGTGGTTCATGGACTACCGCAACGGCGACGGCTCGATCGCCGAGATGTGCGGCAACGGGGTGCGCGTCTTCGTGCACTTCCTGGTCGAGAAGGGTCTCGTGGACCTGGCCCCCGGCCGGGCGATCACCATCGGCACGCGCGCCGGCGTGAAGGCCGTGACCCGGCTCGAGCACGGCTACGCGATCGACATGGGCCCCTGGTCCTACCTCGACCCCGAGCTCGCGGAGGAGGCGGCGTCGGACTCGATGGTCCGTGCCCACGGCCTCACCGATCCGCGTCCGGCGCTGAGCATCTCGATGGGCAACCCCCACACCGTGGTCCCGCTGGCCTCCTTCGCCGACCTGCAGGGCCTGGACCTGGGCCGCGCCCCCGAGGTGGACCCGGCTCCGCCGCACGGCACGAACGTCGAGTTCGTGGCCGCGCACGAGCCCCTCGTGCGCGAGGGCGTCGGCCGCGTGCGGATGCGCGTGCACGAGCGCGGGGTGGGCGAGACCCAGTCCTGCGGGACGGGCGCGTGCGCGGCGGCTGTGGCGATGCGCGCGTGGTCGGGCGACCAGGGCTCGGACTCGTGGCTCGTCGAGGTGCCCGGCGGCGTGCTGGCCGTGGACGTCGTGCCGGGTCCGGAGGGGGCCGAGCACGTGGTCCTCTCGGGCCCGGCCGAGCTGGTCTTCGACGGCGAACTCACCGCCTGACCGCTTTCGTTCGGGAAACGGCGGGCCACGAACCGCTGTCGTTCGGGAAACGGCGCCTCAGCGCGCCCGCGCCACCCGCAGGATCCGGAAGCCCTTGACGCTGTCCGCCCGCTCGGCGGTGAACCGGCCGGGCGCGCGCTCCTCGAGCATCCGGTCGACCCACGGCAACAGCGAGTCCGCGCCGAGGTTCTTCTGCACCACCAGCCAGGCCTCGCCGCCGGGGGCCAGGCGTGGCAGCCACCGCTCCAGCAGGGCGTGCAGCGCCGGCTTGCCGATCCGGATGGGCGGGTTGGACCAGATGAGGTCGAACTCCGCGCCCTCGGGGACGTCCTCCGGCCGCAATGCCACGACATTGCCGAGGCCCAGCGCTGCGGCGTTGTCGCGGGTCAGCTGCAGGGACCGGTCGTTGACCTCGACGGCGGTCACCTCCGCCTCGGGCGACCGCAGCGCCAGCGTGAGGGCGACCGGCCCCCAGCCCGCGCCGACGTCGAGGAACCGGCCCCTCGCCGGCGGCGCGGGCACGGCCGAGAACAGGGCCGCGGTGCCCTTGTCCAGACCGTCCGGGGAGAAGATCCCGTTGGCCGTCTGGACCTCGACGTCGCGGCCGGCCAGGCGGGTCCGCAGGGTGCGGCGCCGCTCGGGTGCGGAGGGGTCGGCGTCGAAGTAGTGGGATGCGGAGCTCACGGCGACCATGGTAGCCAGCAGGTCGTCGCGGCCCTCAGCCCGACGCCGGCCCGGCCAGGTCCGCGAGGATCGCGCGCACGGCGTCGCGCCCGGCGCGGTTGGCCCCGACCGTGGACTGGGAGGGCCCGTAGCCGAGGAGGAACAGGCGCGGCTCGTCCAGGGCGCGCCCGCCCGCCACGCGGATGCCGCCGGCGGGCGTGCGCAGCCGCAGCGGAGCGAGGTGCCGGATCGCCGGCCGGAAGCCGGTGGCCCAGAGGATCACGTCCGCCGGTTCGAACGAGCCGTCGGGCATCCGCACCCCGTCCGGCTCGACGGCCGTGAACATGGGGTGGCGCACCAGCACGCCTCGTGTCTCGGCCTCGCGCACCCAGGACGAGCGGTGCATCCCGGTCGCCTCGACCACGGAGCCCGGCGGCAGGCCCGCACGGGTCCGTTCGTCCACCCCGCGCACCGACTCGGCCAGGGCGCCGGGCGCGGCCGAGTCCTGCCACTGCGGCTCGCGGCGGGTCACCCACAGGGTGTCCGCGACCGTGGAGGTCTCGGCCAGCAGCTGCGTCGCCGAGACGCCCATGCCCACGATCACCACCCGCTGCCCGGCGAACTCGTCCTTGGACACGTAGTCATGGGTGTGCAGCTGCCGGCCGCGGAACGAGCGCATCCCGGGCACCGAGGGCCACCGCGGGGACGTCCAGGTGCCGGTCGCGTTGACCACGAAGTCCGCCCGCCACGTGCCCGGCGCCCCGTCCGTGCGGACGAGGAACCCGCGCGCACGTCCCGGCTCGCCGATCCGCTCGACGCGCCTCACACGCACGGGCCGCCGGATCGGCAGGGCGAACCGTGCCTCGTAGTCCGCGAAGTAGGCCGGCAGTACGGCGTTGGCGCGCGCGGCCGGGTCGGCCGGCGGCACCGGGTCGCCGGGCAGCTCGTGGATGTGGTTGACGGTGGCCATCGTGAGCGAGTCCCAGCGGTGCTGCCACGCACCGCCCGGGGCGGCCTCCGCGTCGAGCACCACGAACGTGCCGGGGGCGTCCTCGGGGACACCGGCGGCGCCGTCGTCGTTCGGACCCAGCCCCACGAAGCCGCGGCGGCGCAGGTGGTAGGCGGCGGACAAGCCCGCCTGGCCCGCGCCGATCACGACGACGGTCACCCGGCCCACCCGGCCGGGTTGCGGCGGGGCGGGGGAGGGGGACGCGGTCATGCCCGCAGGATACGTGCGCGTCGTCGGCGAACCGGGCGCCGGGGCCCCTGTCGCCCACACGCGCAGCCCGGTACACTCGACGCCCATGTGGATCTTCCTGCGCTGACGCCCCCGCGTCACTGCCCGCCCCCGCCCCCTCGCGCGCCCGCCTCGGATGAGGCCGTCGAGCGCGCCCCGGCACCTGATGGAGATCCCACCATGGACGATGTGGTCCGCCCCTGCACGCCCGCCGATGAGACCTCGTGGCTGCGGTGCCGCGTGCTCGCCTTCCTCCCGCGAACGGAGCCGCCGCGAGATCGTCGCAGCGCGGCGCCGACCCCTGCCCACACGGCCGTGCGCGTCACCCGTCACGTCCGCCCCCTGCGGACAGCCGCCTAACGCGTCCGCGCACCCCTTTACCCTGAGACCATCGGGCCACCCGACCGCGGCGGCCCAGAGGAGACCATGACTGAGAAGAACCAGCACACCCCCGGCCCCCAGGGCGCCCACGGCTCCGAGGACGAGATCCAGGCCGTGATCGACCGCATCCTGGCCGCCGATGACGCTCGCCGCGCCTCCGAGCGCGAGGCGACCGGGCACGGCTCCGCGGACGGCGCCGCCGCCGAGCACCGGGACGCCCCCGACGCCGGCGCCCCGGACCGCTCCGGCGCGCTTGCGGGCCGCGCACTCGCCCTGGACGAGGGCGAGGACGGGCACACGGACGCCGACGGCGACCAGGACGAGCTCGCCGCGCGCCACTCCCTCAAGCGCGTGCAGGGTCTGTCCACCGAGCTCGAGGACATGACCGAGGTCGAGTACCGCCAGCTGCGCCTGGAGCGCGTGGTGCTGGCGGGCGTCTGGACCGAGGGGTCCGCGGAGGACGCGGAGAACTCCCTGCGGGAGCTGGCCGCGCTCGCCGAGACCGCGGGCTCGGAGGTGCTCGACGGCGTCATCCAGCGCCGCGCCACCCCGGACCCGGCCACGTTCCTCGGCAAGGGCAAGGCGCAGGAGCTCGCCGAGATCGTGGCGCTCTCCGGTGCGGACACCGTGGTGGTGGACTCCGAGCTCGCCCCGTCCCAGCGTCGCGCGCTGGAGGATGTGGTGCGGGTGAAGGTGATCGACCGGACCGCGCTGATCCTGGACATCTTCGCCCAGCACGCGAGTTCGCGTGAGGGCCGCGCCCAGGTCGAGCTCGCGCAGCTCGAGTACCTGCTGCCGCGCCTGCGCGGCTGGGGCGAGTCCATGTCCCGGCAGGCCGGCGGCCGTGCCGCCGCCGGCGAGGGCATCGGCTCCCGTGGCCCCGGCGAGACCAAGATCGAGCTGGACCGCCGCCGCATCCGCACCCGCATGGCGAAGCTGCGTCGGGACATCGCCGGGATGAAGCCGGCCCGCGAGGCCAAGCGCGCCAACCGTCGTCGCAACCGGGTGCCGTCCGTGGCGATCGCCGGGTACACCAACGCCGGGAAGTCCTCCCTGCTCAACCGCCTCACCCACGCCGGGGTGCTCGTGGAGAACGCCCTGTTCGCCACGCTGGACCCCACCGTGCGCAAGGCCATGACGCCGGACGGCATCGGCTACACCCTCTCGGACACGGTCGGCTTCGTGCGGAACCTGCCCACGCAGCTGGTCGAGGCGTTCCGCTCCACCCTCGAGGAGGTCGCGGACGCGGACGTCATCCTGCACGTCGTGGACGGCTCGCACCCGGACCCCGAGGGCCAGATCGCCGCGGTGCGCTCCGTGTTCGCGGAGGTGGACGCGCACCGGATCCCCGAGATCATCGTGCTGAACAAGGCGGACGCCGCGGACCCGGCCGTCATCGCCCGGATCCGGGCCAAGGAGCCCCACGCCGTGGTGGTCTCCGCGCGCACCGGCGAGGGCATCGACGAGCTCGAGCGCGCCATCGCGGCCACCATCCCGCGGCCTGACGTGCGGCTCGAACTGCTGGTCCCGTTCACCCGGGGTGAGCTGGTCTCCCGCCTCCACTCGGCGGACGCGGAGATCCTGGCCGAGGGCTACGAGGAGGGCGGCACCCGCCTGTCCGTGCTGGTCCGTGAGGACATCGCGCCGGACTTCGCCGAGTTCGTCGTGGAGGCGGACGCGTCGTGAGCGACCGGGCGAAGGAAGCCGGGGCGGGCGGCGCGCAGCCACGCACGGAGCACGAGCGCGAGGCGCTGCGCCTCCTGGACGCCGCGGTGCAGGCCACCGGCGGCCAGCACCGCGCGGGTCAGCGGGAGATGGTGCTGCAGGTGGCGCGCGCCCTCGAGTCGCGCCGCCACCTGCTCGTGCAGGCCGGCACCGGCACCGGCAAGTCCCTGGCCTACCTGATCCCCGCGCTCCAGCACGCGATGACGCAGGAGGACCCCGTCGTCGTCGCCACGGCCACGCTCGCCCTGCAGGCCCAGATCATGAAGCGGGACGCCCCTCGGCTGGTCGAGGCGCTCAAGGACGAGCTGCCTCGCGAGCCCGTCGTCGCCCTGGTCAAGGGCCGCTCCAACTACCTGTGCCGCCACAAGGTGGACGGCGGCTACCCCGGGGACGAGGGCGAGGAGGCCCTCTTCACGGTCGCCGACGACGGCGGGGTGATCGGCTCCGCCACGGACGGCGCCGCCGGGCCCTCCTCCCTGTTGGGCAAGGAGGTCATGTACCTGCGGGCGTGGGCGGACCAGACCGAGACCGGGGACCGCGACGACCTCGAGGTCCCCGTCACCGACCGCGCGTGGCGGCAGGTCTCCGTCTCCGCAGTCGACTGCCTCGGCGCGTCCCGCTGCCCCCAGGCCGAGGAGTGCTTCTCCGAGCGGGCCCGCGCGGACGCGGCGGACGCGGACGTCGTGGTCACCAACCACGCGATGCTCGCCATCAGCGCCTTCGAGGGGCTCGCGGTGCTGCCGGCGTACTCGGCCGTCGTCGTGGACGAGGCCCACGAGCTGCAGGACCGGGTGACCGGTGCGGTCACGGGGCAGCTGTCCGGGTCGATCGTGCACGGCGCGGCCACCTCGCTGCGCCGCCACACCACGGTGGCCGTGGAGGACCTGATCGAGGCCGGGGCGGCCCTGGACCGCGCGTTCACGGACACCCCGTCCGGCCTGATCGCCGCGGGCCCGGACGAGGTGCAGGAGCAGGCCCTCACCGGCGTCCTCACCGCCGCGCGTCAGTGCCTGTCCGACCTCGGCCAGGACAAGGACAAGGAGGCCGATGCCGACGGCGGACGGCAGATGGCGCGCTCGCGGATCCTCGAGGTCCTCGAGGTGGTGGAGCGCATGCTCGCGGCCCGGCCCGAGGCCGACTTCCCCGAGGTGCTGTGGGCCACCCGCCCCGGCCACTTCGAGCCCGGCGTGGGCTGGCAGCCGGGGGACGAGACCGACCCGCCCCAGCTCTACGTGGCCCCGCTCTCGGTGGCCGGCAAGCTGCGGGAGGGCCTGTTCGGCAAGGCGACGACGGTGCTCACCTCCGCCACGCTCACCGTGGGCTCGGGGGAGCGCCGGTTCGACTCGGTGGCCGGCGACGTGGGCCTGGCCGGCCCGGACGCCCCGAAGTTCGAGGCCCTCGACGTCGGCAGCCCCTTCGACTACCCGCGTCAGGGGGTGCTCTACGTGGCCCGGCACCTGCCCCGGCCCGGCCGGACGGCCTCGCCCGAGTCCCTGGATGAGCTCGAGGCGCTCCTGAGGGCGTCGCGGGGCGGGGCCCTCGGCCTGTTCTCCTCGCGCCGGGCGGCCGAGGACGCCGCCGCCGAGATGCGCCGTCGGCTCGGGCCGAAGACCACGATCCTGTGCCAGGGGGACGCGACCCTCTCCGCCCTCGTGCGCCAGTTCTCCGAGGAGCCGGACACGTCCCTGTTCGGGACCATGAGCCTGTGGCAGGGCGTGGACGTGCCGGGGAACTCGCTGCGGCTCGTGGTGATCGACCGCATCCCGTTCCCGCGGCCGGACGACCCGCTCTCCCAGGCCCGCACCCGGGACGTCGCCCGGCACGGCGGCAACGGGTTCATGCGGATCTCCGCCACGCATGCGGCCGTGCGCATGGCCCAGGGCGCCGGGCGCCTCGTGCGCTCCGTGACGGACCGCGGCGTGGTGGCCGTGCTGGACCCCCGCCTGGCCACCGAGCGGTACGGCGGCTACATCACGAGCGCCCTGCCGGACTTCTGGCGCACCACGGACCGCGACGTCGTCCGCGGGGTGCTGGCACGGCTCGCCTCGGGCGATTGACCTCGCTCGGCCTCGGGCCGTCGGCCCGGCCGGAGGGAGCGGGTCAGAGCGAACGCAGGACCGTGACGACCCGCCCCATCACGGTGGCGTGATCGCCGAGGATGGGCTCGTAGGCCGTGTTCTGGGGGAGGAGCCAGGTGTGCCCGTCGCGGCGGCGGAAGGTCTTCACGGTGGCCTCGTCGTCGAGGAGGGCCGCGACGATGTCGCCATTCTCCGCCGTGTCCTGCCGGCGCACCACCACCCAGTCGCCGTCGCAGATCGCGGCGTCCACCATCGAGTCGCCCGTGACGCGCAGCATGAACAGCTCGCCCTCGCCCGTGAGGCGTCGCGGGATCGCCATGACGTCCTCGACCTGCTGCTCAGCCAGGACCGGTCCGCCCGCCGCGATGCGGCCGACCCAGGGGACCGGCACGCTGTCCGCCTCGTCTGCGCCGGTGTGCCACGCGGGGATCGCGGAGACCCGCGACGACGGCGCAGCGGTGGGGGAGGCGGCCTCGCCCAGCGGGGTGCCGTCCACGTCGAGCAGCACCTCGAGGGCACGCGGGCGTCCGGGGTCGCGCCGGATGTAGCCGTGCCGCTCGAGACGGCCCAGCTGGTGCGTGACGGAGGAGAGCGAGGCCAGGCCCGCGGCGTCGCCGATCTCGCGCATGGAGGGCGGGTAGCCGTGGTCGGCGATCGCGTCCCGGATGGTCTGCACGATCCGCCGCTGGCGGTCGGTGAGCGGCGCGCGCGCCGCCGGCTGATCGTCGGTGGTGCTCATGGCTGCCGTCCGTTCTCCCGGGGTGATGGTGGCCGGACTCGTGTTCCGGCGTCCGGCTGCCGTCCGGACGCTTACCGTGTCCGCCCCCGCTGGTTGCCTGTGTCTTGGCGGTCCCGGGGCGTTCCGGGGCGTCCGTGCATGGCCTCGAGCCTAGAGGAGAGCCGCCTCTCCTTCAAAGATATGTTCGATCTCGTCGTGGCATGTCTCGAACACCTGTGCTAGAAAGGCATTCGAACGGATTCGAACACATGTTCGATCACCTGGAGGGCATCCGCCCCGGAGGAGGACACCATGACGCTCACCACCGCCCAGTTCGCCGGTTCGCCCGCGACGGCGCGGCCGCGTCCGGCCACCATCCGTCTGACCCGCCGCGGCCGCCTCGTGCTGCGGGGGATCCCCGTGATCGCCGCGGCCGTGGCCGCCACGCTGGCGGCCGCCTTCTTCCTGGGTGTGCTGCTGTCGCCCGCCGCGGTGTCCGCGGACACCGCGGGACCGGCCACCCAGTCCGTCACGGTCATGCCCGGGGACAGCCTGTGGACCATCGCCACCACGGTGGCGCCGGAGGCGGACGTCTACGAGGTGATCGCCACGATCGACGAGCTCAACGGGCTCGAGGGCCGGGCCCCCGCCCCGGGCGAGGAGCTGTTCGTCCCGGCCACGCGGTGACGCACGGCGGGCCTCGCCCTCCACGGTTCCTAGACTGGCGGCCATGACCGACCTCAGCTCTCTGCCCCTGCGCGAGAACCTCCGCGGCCTGAGCCCCTACGGCGCCCCCCAGCTGGACGTGCCGTACATGCTCAACACCAACGAGAACACGCATCCGGTGCCTCAGGAGGTCGCCACCGCGATCGCCGAGCGGGTCGCGGCCGTCGCCGGGGGGCTGAACCGCTACCCGGACCGCGAGTTCACGGGGCTGCGACGCGCGCTCGCCGGCTACCTCGGCCACGGCCTCACGGCGGGCCACGTGTGGGCCGGCAACGGCTCCAACGAGATCCTGCAGCAGATCCTCCAGGCCTTCGGCGGCCCCGGGCGGACACTGCTGAGCTTCCTGCCCTCGTACTCCATGTACCCGCTGCTGGCCGGCGGCACGGACACCGTGTTCGTGGACGGCGGCCGCGCCGCGGACCACACCCTCAGCGCCGAGCACGCGGCGGCCATGGTGCGGGAGCACCGTCCGCACGTCGTCTTCCTGGCCTCGCCCAACAACCCGACGGGCACCGCCCTGGACCTGGCGACCATCGAGGCCGTGTACGCCGCGCAGGCGCAGAACGAGGCCGCCGGCGGGCCCGGCGCCATGGTCGTCGTGGACGAGGCCTACGCGGAGTTCGCCCTCGCCGGCACCCGCTCCGCCCTCACCCTCCTGCCCGGCCGGGAGCGGCTGATCGTCACGCGCACCATGTCCAAGGCGTTCGCCCTGGCCGGCGCGCGCCTGGGCTACCTGGCCGCGGACCCCGCCGTCACCGACGCCCTGCGCCTGGTGCGCCTGCCGTACCACCTCTCCGCGGTCACGCAGGCCACGGCGGAGGCTGCTCTCGACCACGTGGACGCGCTGCTGCGCACCGTGGAGGACATCAAGGCCCAGCGCGACCGCATCGTCTCCACCCTGCGCGGCCTGGGACTGAGGCCCTCGGTGTCCGACTCGAACTTCGTCTTCTTCGGTCACCTCGAGGACGCCTCCGACGTGTGGCGCCGCCTGCTCGACCGCGGCGTCCTCGTGCGGGACGTCGGCATCCCGCACCACCTGCGCGTCACCGCCGGCACCGAGGCGGAGACGACGGCGTTCCTCACCGCTCTCGCGGAGGTCCTCGGCGAGACCGGGGACCGGTCCTGAGGCGTCACCGGAGTCTCGGCGTCCGCCCGGCTCCCTAGGATAGGGACAGCGCGCGCGGCGCCCCGGCCCGCCGGCACCGGCCGCGCGCACCCGCATCCCCCCGCACCCGTCCCGGACCGGTGCGGACCCAGCCCGAGGAGGACCCGTGGCAGCCGAGCTGATCTCCGGACGCCGTGCGCGCATGACGCGCACCACGAGCGAGTCGGACGTGTACGTCGAGATGGATCTGGACGGCACCGGCCGCGCTGAGATCTCCACCACCGTGCCGTTCTACGACCACATGCTCACCGCGCTGTCCCGGCACTCCCAGATCGACCTGACGGTCCGTGCCACCGGGGACACGCACATCGACGTGCACCACACGGTCGAGGACGTCGCCATCACCCTGGGCGAGGTGCTCAAGACCGCGCTCGGGGACAAGTCCGGCATCCGCCGCTTCGGCGAGGCGTCCGTGCCGCTGGACGAGGCGCTGGCGCGCGCCGTCGTCGACGTCTCCGGCCGGCCGTACCTCGTGCACGAGGGCGAGCCCGAGGGCCAGCAGTACCACCTCATCGGCGGGCACTTCACCGGTTCCATGACCCGCCATGTGTTCGAGTCGATCACGTACCACGCGGCGATCTGCCTCCACATGGACGTCGTGCGAGGCCGGGATCCGCACCACATCGTCGAGGCGCAGTTCAAGGCCTTCGCCCGCGCCCTGCGCGCCGCCGTCGAGGACGACCCCCGCATGACCGGCGTGCCCTCCACCAAGGGCGCCCTCTGATGGCCCGCCCCACCACCGTCCCCGGCGTGCGGCCGCGCGTCGCCGTCCTGGACTACGGCTCGGGCAACGTGCACTCGGCGCTGCGTGCCGTGGAGCGGGCCGGCGCGGAGGTCGAGCTCACGCGCGATCCGCAGGCCGTGCAGGAGGCCGACGGGCTGCTCGTGCCCGGCGTCGGGGCGTACGCGTCCGTGATGCGGGCACTGACCGAGGTCGGCGGCACCCGCTGGATCGGCCGCCGCGTGGCCGGGGGCCGACCCGTCCTCGGCATCTGCGTGGGCCACCAGATCCTCTTCGACGCCGGCGTCGAGCACGGCGAGCGCACCGCAGGCATGGGGGAGTGGCCGGGTGTCGTCGCCGAGCTGCCCGCCGAGGTCCTGCCCCACATGGGCTGGAACACCGTCCGGCCGCCCGAGGGCAGCGCCCTCTTCGCGGGCATCGAGGACGAGCGGTTCTACTTCGTCCACTCCTACGGCGTGCTCGAATGGGAGTTCGACCAGACGATCTCCGCCATGCGTCCGCCCCAGGTCACCTGGGCGCACCACGGCGCGGACTTCATCGCCGCCGTGGAGAACGGCCCCCTGTCCGCCACGCAGTTCCACCCCGAGAAGTCCGGGGACGCCGGGCTGCAGCTGCTGCGCAACTGGCTGGAGACCCTCTGATGCCCTACTGGTCCGTCCTCTACCTCGCCCTCGGCGGGCTGCTGCTCGGCGCCGCCTGGTCCATGCGCACGCAGAAGGCGCCGCTGTGGGCCATCGTGATCGTCCTCGTGCTGGCCGGCATGGCCATCGCCGCCTCCTTCCTGACCGTCGGCGCCTGACCGCGCCGGCCGCCCCACCCGAGAGGAACCCCATGACCCCGAACGCCCCCGCCCTCGAGCTGCTGCCCGCCGTCGACGTCCAGGACGGCCAGGCCGTCCGCCTCGTCCAGGGCGAGGCCGGCAGCGCCACCTCGTACGGCGACCCGGTCACCGCCGCCCTGGACTGGCAGCGCGCCGGCGCGGAGTGGATCCACCTCGTGGACCTGGACGCGGCCTTCGGTCGCGGTGACAACCGCGAGGTCATGCGCCGTGTGGTGGAGGAGATCGGCGTGAAGATCGAGCTGTCCGGCGGCATCCGCGACGACGCCTCGCTCGAGAACGCCCTCGAGATGGGTGCGGCGCGCGTGAACCTGGGCACCGCCGCCCTCGAGGACCCGGACTGGACCGCGCGCGTCATCGAGCGCTTCGGCGACCGGGTGGCCGTGGGCCTCGACGTGCGCGGCACCACGCTCGCCGCCCGCGGCTGGACCAAGGAGGGCGGCGACCTCTGGGAGGTGCTCGCCCGCCTCGAGGATGCCGGCTGCGCCCGCTACGTGGTCACCGACGTCACGAAGGACGGCACGCTCAAGGGGCCGAACACGGAGCTGCTCGCCCAGGTCTGCGCGAAGACCGCGAAGCCGGTCGTCGCCTCGGGCGGCATCTCCTCCCTCGAGGACGTTGCCGCGCTCGCGGCCATGACCGGCCAGGGCGTCGAGGGCGCGATCATGGGCAAGGCGCTGTACGCCGGCCGCTTCAGCCTGGAGCAGGCGCTGGCCGTCGCCGGCGGCGCCACGGTGGAGCAGGCGCGCTCCGAGCAGCCCGGCCCGGTCGCCCCGTGACGGGCTCGCACGACGACGGCGGCCTGGCCCGCGACGACGGGCTCGGTCCGATCGACGAGACGGTCGCGGTGCCGCATCCGGCGGCCCGGGAGCTGCCGGGGCACATCCGGGCCGCACTCGACCGCATGCGGGAGAAGACCGCGGGCGAGAACACCGCGGACACCGCGGGCGTCCCGTGGCAGGGCCGTGACCTCTCCGGCCCCGGCGTGGACGGCTCCGCGAACCCGTTGCACGTGTTCGACGAGGACGACGGCACCAGCCCGGCCGAGTGGACCGCCGTCATGTCGGCCCTGACGGACGGCTCCGCCGGTGAGCGGGAGGTGACGGAGGTGCTCGCGCGCATCCGCGTGTTCGCCGCCGTCGTGCCCACCCTTGCCGTGGACGAGGACGACGTCCACGACCACGCCGACCACACCGGTCACGAGCACGACGTCGCGGCGCACGGGGACAAGGCCGCGGACGTGGCCCTCGTGACCATGCGCGCGCCGGACGGCCGGCAGGCGCTGCCGGTGTTCACGAACGTGCCCGCGCTGACGGCATGGAACCCGGTCGCCCGACCCGTGGCCGTGTGGCTGCCGCGTGCCTGCCTGTCCGCCGTGGACGAGGGCTGTGAGCTCGTCGTCATCGACGCCGGCGCCGAGCACACGTACGTGGTGCGACGCCCGGCCGTGTGGTCGCTCGCCCAGCAGAGGGAGTGGACCCCCGCCTATCGGGACCAGGAGATCGCGGACGAGATCGCCGAGGTCGCCGACCTGGTCCCGAACCTGCTCAACCTGGGCCTCGCACCCGGGTCGGGGGTGGCCACGCACACGGGCTCCGGCGCGGTGATGAACGGAGGCGGGGCCGGGCCCGAGCTGCAGATCGTCGCGATGCCCACCCGGGACGCCGACGCGGCCGGGGTGCGCCTGATGACGGCCACGCTCAAGACCCTCCTGGCGGACCTGCCGCTGCTGGCCGAGCGGGCCGACTCCGTGGAGATCACGGTCCGCCGACCCTGATCGGTCGCCCGGCCTGTCCGGTACCGTTGAGGGGGAGGGGAGGGCCCGTGGTGGCCCCACCCCATCCTGGAGGCCGTGCGCCGCGCGCCGGCCCCATGCCTCCCATCCTCCGAGGAGTACCCATGAGAACCAGAACCTTGACCGGCGTCGCCACCGCGGCGCTGGGCGCGGTGGTGGTGGCCGGTGCCGGCCCCGCCCTCGCGCAGACCACGCTCACCCAGGGCTCGGCGATCACCGCGCCGGCCGGGGCGTGCAGTCTGACCATCGTCGACGACGCCACCGCCTACACCGCGGCCCACTGTGGTGCGGGCCAATGGCAGATCGGCTCGACCGTCCGCGACGTCGACGGCACCGCGATCGGCACCGTCTCGGCACTGCCCGGCGATTCGGGCGTGGACGCGGTCCGCGTGGCCCTGGCCGACGACGTCGACGTCGTGGGCGACTGGTCCACGCGGCCGGCCTCGTCCATCGGTGTGGGCGAGACCGTCTACACCCACGGCTCGTCCGTGCCGCTGGGCGCGCCGAACACCGTGTCCCACACGCAGACCTTCGAGGCCGCCACGGTCTGCGACGACGCGTACGCGGATCAGGTTGCCCTCGACACCGCCTCGACCTACGCCGGCGACTCGGGCGGGGCCGTCTATGACGCCCAGCAGCGGGTGGTCGGGGTCATCTCGGGCATCGCCCCGGTGACCTTCGACGCCGAGGGCAACGTGGTGGGCTGCGACGCCCAGGCGATGTCCTCGATCATGGTCCCGGTCGAGTCCCTCGACGCGCTGGACGCCTCCGCGGCGCCCGCCGCCGAGACCGCCGCGGCCGCGGAGACCGCTCCGGCCGCCGAGACCGCCCCGGCGATCGCCGACGTCGCGGGCCCCGTGGCCGACGAGGACCTGCCCACCGGCGGCGAGCCCCCCGTGGACGAGTCCGAGCTGACCGAGTTCACGCCGGCTGAGGAGGAGGCCATCGCGGCCGAGCTCAAGGCCCGCGCCGAGGCCGCCGCGGAGGAGGAGGCCGCCGAGGCGGCCCCCGCTGCTGAGGCCCCGGTCGCCGAGGCCGCTGCGCCGGGCGTGACCGACGTCGTGGCCGCGCCCGCCGAGGGTGTCGCCTACGGCACCCAGGTGGTCGCGCAGACGGATCAGGGCGGCTTCGCCTCCGTCACCGTCACGGCCTACGACGCCGACGGCACGGTCCTCGGCCAGGACGGCCTGGACCTCACCGGCGAGTACCGCGCCTGGCTGCCCGTGCCGGCCGAGGTGCCCGCGGGCGGCTCCGTGGTGGTCACCGTGGTCGACGCCGCCGGCGCCGCCACGGACGCCACCGTGACCCTGGGCGGTCAGCTGGTCGGCTGATCGATTCCGCCCCGAACGACACGACGAGGCCCGGTGATCCCGCACGGATCACCGGGCCTCGTCACGTCCCGGGGCGGCCCCGGCCAGGTGGGGACGCGGTCAGCACAGCCCCTCGAGCCGCCGCCCCAGGCGGGAGAAGATCCGGGTGAGGGACTCCGCCTCGCCCGGCGCCAGGTCGCCGAGGAAGAGCTCGTCCACCTGCCGGGCGTGCTCGATCGCGGCGCGCCGGAAGGCGGACCGGCCCTCGTCGGTGAGGACGGCCTCGAAGCCCCGCCGGTCACAGGCCACCGGGCGGCGGTCGATCAGGCCGCGGGCCACGAGCGTCTTCACCTGGTAGGTGATGCGCGACGGGGAGAAGACCATCCGGGACGCCAGCTCTCCCAGCCGGAGCCGGCCCTCGGGGGACTCGTAGAGGAGCAGCAGCAGGTTGTAGTCGGCCAGCGACATGCCGCAGTCCTGCTTCAGGCGGCGCTCCACCACCTCCGTGAGCATCTGGGTGGCCTCGAAGTAGGCGCGCCAGGCGCGCTTGGGCGGGTCCACCGGGCGGTGCGCCTCCGATGCGGAGCCGAACCAGCCGCCGTCGGGCTCCGCCGGCGCCGCGTCCTGCGCGGCGGGCTCAGGGGCCGGGGTTGAGGAGCTGCTCAAAGGGGGTCACCTCCAGGTCGATGTCCGCGGGCGCGGCGGCGCGTGCCCGCGGGGGGCGGCTCAGGGTGATCTCGGCCAGGTCGCGTCCGGCGGCCCGGATGCGGGACTGCAGCGGGTCGGTCCGCATCGAGGCCTGCACGCCGGCCGCCTCGCCCCAGTCGTCCGAGGCCGCGAAGACCGCGGTCGGCACGATGCGGGCCTTGAGGTAGGCGAACAGCGGCCGCATGGCGGTGTCGATCATGAGCGAGTGGCGGGCGGTGCCGCCGGTGGCGCCGAGGAGCACGGGCACCCCGACGACGGACGTGGGCTCCGCGAGGTCCCAGAAGGACTTGAACAGGCCCGAGTAGGAGGCCTTGTACGTGGGCGAGACCGCGATGACGGCGTCGGCCTGGGCGACCTCGTCCAGGGCGGCGCGCAGGGCCGGGGAGATGGCGAAGGTCACCAGGGCCTGCGCGATGTCCACGGCGAGCTCCCGCAGCGTGATCAGGTGGATCTGCGGGACCACGCCGTGCTCGGAGAGCGCCGCCGAGGCGGACTCCGCCATGCGTTCGGCGAGCATGCGGGTCTGGGACGGGTCCCCGGACCCGCCGGAGACCACGGCGAGGTGCCGGGCCTGCGGCGTGAACGGGGCGGAGGCATCGGGGGCGCCGGGGGTGGTCACTGCGCGGCACCGCCCTTCGCGGCATCGGCGGTGGCGCGCTGCTCGGCGGCCGCCGCGCGGTCGAGCTGGGCCTGCGATCCCTCCTTGCCGCCGGGCACGGGAGCCTCGCCGCGGCGGGCGCGTGCCACGAGGAACTCGTGGGTCGGGGCCGCCGGGACGTCGTCCGGCTTCAGAGCGTCGAACTCCTTGCGCAGCACGGGCAGGACCTCCTCGCCGAAGAGGTCGATCTGCCGCAGGACGGTGTCCGTGGGCAGGCCGGCGTGGTCGATGAGGAACATCTGACGCTGGTAGTCGCCCACCCAGTCGCGGAACGTGAGCGTGCGCTCGATGACCTGCTGCGGCGAGCCGACCGTCAGGGGCGTCATCCTCGAGAAGTCCTCGAGGGACGGGCCGTGGCCGTAGACCGGCGCGTTGTCGAAGTAGGGGCGGAACTCCGCCACGGCGTCCTGCGAGTTCTTCGCCATGTAGGCCTGGCCGCCCAGGGCCACGTACGCCTGATGGGCCTTGCCGTGGCCGTAGTACTCGTAGCGCTGGCGGTACAGGCGCACCATCTGGATGACGTGCTCCTTGTTCCAGAAGATGTTGTTGTGGAAGTAGCCGTCGCCGTAGTAGGCGGCCTGCTCGGCGATCTCGGGGGAGCGGATGGAGCCGTGCCACACGAAGGGGGCGACGCCGTCCAGGGGCTGCGGGGTGAGGGTGAAGTCCTGCAGCGGGGTGCGGTGCGTGCCGCTCCAGTCCACGGTCTCCTCGTGCCACAGGCGGTAGAGGAGGTTGTAGTTCTCCACGGCGAGCTGGATGCCCTGGCGGATGTCCTTGCCGAACCACGGGTACACGGGGCCGGTGTTGCCGCGGCCCATCGTCAGGTCCACGCGACCGTCGGCGAGGTGCTGCAGGTACGCGTAGTCCTCGGCCAGACGCACCGGGTCCATGGTGGTGATCAGGGTCGTCGCCGTGGAGAGCTGGAGGGTCTCGGTCTGCGCGGCCAGGTAGGCCAGCAGCGTGGGCGGGTTGCCCGGGGCCACGAAGGGCGGGTTGTGGTGCTGGCCGGTCGCGAACACCTCGAAGCCCGCCTGCTCGGCGTGGCGGGCGATCTTGACGGTGTCCTTGATCCGCTGATGCTCGGTGGGGGCGGTCCCGTTCGTCGGATCGGCGGTGATGTCGCCGATCGTGAAGACGCCGAACTGCATGGTGTGCTCCTCAGTGTGCCCGGGGGCGGGTCTCACGGTGCCGGCCGCGCCGTCGCCGTGTTCTTCAAAAATGAACTATACCGCACAACGAGCCGCCCCGTCCTGAATATTCCGCAGGGCCCGACACGGCAGACTGGTCCCATGAGCCCCGCCTTCGACGCCGGTCGCCTCGCCCACACGGACGTCCTCATCCTGCAGCAGGTGACGAGCTTCCTGTCCAACGACATCCAGGTGACAGACCCGGACGGGCGCACCGTCGTCTCGGTGGTCACCACGGGCGGGGGACTGGGCCGCATGCTGATGGGGAACCGCAGCTTCGACGTGGTCGACGGTGAGGACGGCCGCGTGCTCTTCCGCCTCGCCGACCCGGCCACCTTCGGCCGCGACCGCTACGCGATCCTGGACGTCGACGGGCTGCCCTTGGCCCACATCGTCCGCCAGTTCGCATTCCTGCGGACGTCCGTGAACGTCGAGGTCGTGGACGGCACGTGCTTCGCGGTGACCGGCGACCTGTGGGACCACGACTACACCATGACCGTGGGGCAGCGGCCGATCGCCCGCGTGACCGCGCGGTTCGGTGGCGTCATGAACGCCCTGGCCGGGCGCTCGCGGTACGAGATGCGCCTGGACCCCGGCATGCCGCCCGTGGTGCGCTGCGCCGTGCTCGGCACGGCCATCGCCCTCGACCTGATCCGGGCCAAGGACCGGCGCAGCAACGGCTGAGTCCGCCGAGCGCGCGGCCGTCTCGGCGGCGCCTCCGGGGCGTGCCTTGACGCCTCCCATAGGATTCGACGGTGGACTTCGGAGCGTACGGACGGCTGTTGCAGGACCCTCGGATCCGCCATCTGCTGGCGGTGGGGTTCATCGCCCGCTTCCCGCACACCGCGGCCGGGGTGATCCTCACCCTCCACGTGGCGCTCACGCTGGGGCTGGGCTACGGCCAGGCCGGCCTGGCCGCGGCGGCGATGACGCTGGGCATCGCGGTGGGTTCGCCGTGGCGGGGCCGCGTGGTGGACGCGAAGGGGCTGCGCCGCGCACTGCTGCCCTCCGTGATCGCGGAGGCGGTGATCTGGCCGATCGTCCCGTGGCTGCCGTTCTGGCCGATGCTCGTGGCCGTGTTCCTGGGCGGCGTGTTCTCCCTGCCGATCTTCTCCGTCGTCCGGCAGGGACTCGGCGTGCTCACCCACGGCAAGGACCGGCAGACGGCCTTCGCCCTGGACTCCATCGTCACGGAGACGATCTTCATGATGGGCCCGGCGCTGGGCGCCGTCGTCGCGGCCACGTGGTCGAGTGCCCTCGGCCTGACCATCGTGGGCCTGTCCAGCGCGCTGGGGGGCATCCTGCTGATGTGGTTCAACCCGCCCACGCGGTCGAGCCAGCTGGCCGTCGTCGGACCGGCGACCGAGGACCCGTACACCGAGGAGCAGGACCGTCAGGAGGCGATCGCCCAGGCGGTGACCGCCGCGCCCATGCACGTGGAGATGGCCGCCCCCAGTCTGGCCACCGGCGCGCTGCCGGCGATCACCGAGGCCATCCCGATCGTCACCGGGGCGCTGCCGGTGATCGCGGCGGACGGCTCCGGGCCGGCGACGGCGCCGCGCCGGGCCCGGGCCGAGCGGCTGCGGCAGTGGCGGCGGAGCCACTTCTCATGGGTCGGGTCGGAGGTGCTCGG
The DNA here is from genome assembly GCF_054960655.1 of Micrococcus sp. PSi08. Classification (NCBI taxonomy): domain Bacteria; kingdom Bacillati; phylum Actinomycetota; class Actinomycetes; order Micrococcales; family Micrococcaceae; genus Micrococcus; species Micrococcus sp. PSi08. The sequence continues at coordinate 23,557 of NZ_JBHNYP010000023.1, forward strand.
CGTGCTCGTGGTGTCGATGGCGGCCGGGATCGTCATGGTCGGCACCGAGGTCTCGATGGTGGCCGAGCTGGAGTCGCAGGGTGCCGCGGCGTCGGTGGGCCTGGTGTATGCGTTCTGGTGCGGCGCCTCCGCCGTGGGCGGGCTGTTCTACGGGGCCTGGGGCCGCCAGGTGCACCCGTACCTGCTGATGGCGCTGTTCGCCGTGGCGACGGTGCCGCTCGCGCTCGTGGACGGGGTGTGGGCGCTCGCGCTGGCCTCGATCCCCTCGGGCCTGCTGACGGCGCCGACCCTGGCCTCGGCCTCGTCCCGGCTCTCGCACCTCGTAGTGGAGGAGCGGCGGGGCGAGGCGATGGGCTTCTACGGCTCGGCCATGACCGCGGGCGCCGCGATGGGCGCCCCGCTGGCCGGCGTGTTCATCGACGGCGTCGCCCCGTCCGCCGGCTACGTGTTCGCGGCGGCCGCGGGCTTCGTGCTCGTGCTGCTGGCCGTCCTGGCGACGGTGGCGCGCGGGCGGCGTTCCGCCTGAGCCGGGCCTGCTCCGCGGCTCAGGCCAGGAGCTCGTGGATGCGGCGGACCAGCAGGGTGGTGAGGTCCGCGTCGAAGTCCGCGGTGGAGGAGTCCATGAACAGGTGCCGGTCCGTGTCGTATTCGAAGAGGGCGGCGGGGCGGTCCGGGTGCTCGGCGGTGGCCGCGTAGGAGCGGGCGGTCTCGAGGTCGCCCTCGAGGGCCCAGGGGTCGCGGGTGCCGAGGTGGATCTGCAGGGCGGTGTGAGGCTGCCAGAGCGGGGCGTAGGCGTCGAGGGCCTCGGCGCCGGCCATGGCGATGCACGCGCGGAAGCCGGGGACCACCTGGGCGGCACGCCAGGCGGGCATCACGCCCATGCTGATGCCGAGCAACCTCCGGATTCGGCTTCCTACTAAGACCCCAGAGCCGCCATCAGTGAGTACACGGCGAGGTAGGCGGCGGCGCCAAATGCCAGCGACTTCGACACGAGGTCTAGCGGCTTGTTGTCGTAGAGGTCGAAGTGGCTGAGGATGCCAAAGAAGCCTGCGAGGGCTGCGTAGATACCTGTTATCGCGGTGACGTGCGTCAGGAAAGCGGTGATTGCCTCGCTGAGCAGCTCTTCGATGTCCGCTGTCTTTGGGTCGGCTTCTCTGAGAGCGACTATGCCTTCAAACGTCCAGGGCGATGCGGCTGCGATCGTGATTCCTACCGCGAGCACCGCGAGCACCATCGCCATCCACAGCCAGATAGGCCGGGCGTTAGGGGCTCGGAAGGGTGCTTGAGATTCGACGAGTTGGACACCCACCAAACAGAGACCAACCGCTTCGACAAAATATTGGCTTCGCCACCAGGCCTGGGCTCCAGCACAGTACGAAAAGATGGGGACCACGCAGCCAAGCGTGGCCCCCATCAGCGGATCAGTGGTTCAAAGGTCGGGGGTGCTCACGATCGGTTCCTCTCCAGTTACTTCCACCGTAGTGGAACTGCCCTCGGCTGCGTTCTGTTCCTTCGTACGATACAGCTGACGGATGCCGCGCAGTAGTGGCCAGGTTAGCAGGTGCGCGAGCTTGATCTCACCGTCGCGAAGCATCCGCACGGCGAGCTCCAAGCCCTCCTCGTTCTGGTCTAGGAGAGCCAATTTCGCCAACTTGAAGGTGTTGTCGCGTGTTGCGACGTCGAAACGTTCGACGTCAGCCCTTACATCAGCGAACCGGCCCACCTCTTTCGCGGCGATCCAGCCGTTGACCTGCATCACTAGCGCTGAGTAGGCGTTGTCGTTGGACATGGATGCGAGTGGCGCATCGCTCACGATCTGGCGGACTAGGTCGTATCGCTGTTCCTGGAGCATAAACATCGTTCGGTTTGAGAGATGGCGGAGCAGCCGAGGTACCCATTGCTTATCCGGAGTCAGCTTCACGCCGAGAGCCCAAACAAGGCTGTAGGCGACGAGCATCAGCGCATCGGCCGCGCGCGCAATGTAGGCGGAATCAACATCAAGAGACTGCCCTACCTTCACGTCGGTCTTGAACGCTGAAAGCCTTTCAACGTATTGCCTAGATGCGCTTCCTGCATTGTGCGCGATGCAGTGCCTACGTTGCACAGCCTCGCTGGCTACGAACGTACGCGCGGCCGAGATCTGCGAGATCTTGAAGGTGTCCTCGAAGAACTCAATCCAATCGAGCATCGAGCCGTGGAGGAGGTCGACTACGCTTTCGTCGACGAGGTGGTCTCTGACTTCATCGATCGAGTCGAATGCGCTGATCTCTGTCCATTTGAGGGTCCTTTCTTTGCCGAGTGCCCCGGGATGGACTTCGAAACAAGCGCGCGCCAGTTGATTGATGAACATCTCGAGCTCTGATACGAGGATCGTCAGCAAAGAAGAGTGCAGGAACCGGGCACCGAGTGAGGGCCGGATGGAACGCAGCACTGCGCTCACGTATGTTTGCTCGATGCCCTCGGGTAGGTCTGCTGAAACTTCGGCGAGTGCCTCGCTCAGAGCCGCCTCCCGCTCACCGGCTACAGTTCCCGTCGCCTCGTCAATCGATTGGAACACCCGCAGATACCGGTCCAGCACACTCTCATCGACTTCAGCCAGCTCACGAGTGAGCAATCTCTTGGCGCGGAGCTTTGCGTCGTTCAATTCTGCATCTCGTTCGTCGAAGTGTTCCGACATCCGCAGCACTTCGGACTGCCGGTTGGAGAACGTTGAGATCAGCAAGATGAGGCGTCCTATGAAGGCCTCTCCTGGGGACAGCTCTCGCGCCTCGGCCTGGTCTTCTGCCGGAGGCGCTGCGGCCTCTTCATCCGAGGTTCCGGCGGTCGGGATCTCATCGGGCGATGCCCCGTTTTCGTCTGCGGCGTGAGCGGCCGGCTCGGCCGAGATGATGAGTTCTTCCTGGGGCGCTGCGGCGACTTGACCAGCTGGTGCGGAGGCGGACTCTTGTGTAGCGGGCACTTCCGGTTGTCGCTCGTTCGTTGAAGTTCGTCCTTCCTCCATCGACCTGCCGTTGACCCCCGCCGGTGGCTGCTGTGTTCCCATGAACGTCACTTTATCCGGACGCATGAGAAACCCGCGAGGTCAGATAGCCATCCCGTCCGTCACGCCTGGGTGACGGACGGGACGATTCACCGATTCATGGCAGGTGCGCCGTGACGAAGTCGAAGGGCCTCTTGACTCGGAAGCCATAACGGCCTTCGTACATGAGGCGGAACGTGTTGTTCTCGGTGCGGTTCTTCCCGTCAAAGGCGAGCTCGTCGTCGCCGACGAGCAGAAGCTCGGCCTGCGTCCAGTCGGCCGCCATCGCGCGACCGGTGGGGAGGCCGGGGGAGGTGACGACGGGGCCGCCCAGACCGTGGAGGGGCTGCCCGTGATCCAGTCCGCGGCCGTCCCCGTTGGCCGCGCATGGGTGGTCGGCCACGCCCAGGTGCTCACCGTGCTGTGGGAGGGGACCACCGTGGCCGTCTCGAGCGACGCCTACTTCAGCTCGGATCGCGTCGCCGTGCGCGCGACCATGCGGGTTGGGTTCGGGTTCCCGGCCCCGGCCCGGCTGGCGGTGATCGCGCTCGACGGTGAGCCCATCGCCGCCTGGCCTTGCAACACGGGCACGAGGGCCCCGCGGACGTCCAAGAGGCGACGCGGGGCCTCATGCGTCTACGCGACGACGGAGGCCTCCTGGTGCTCAGCACACGCCCGCATGCCGCGCTGACCGATCTCCTCGAAGCCGATCTGCTCGGCGTGGGAGACACCCTCGTCCACGGTGGCGAAGGTGCGGCCGTCGTAGAGGTCAGGGGTGTGGACCGTGTGACCGCCGCTGGCGATCTGGTCGGCGAGCGCGCGCACGCCGTCCGTGAGACCGAGGGCGTGGTGGAAGAGGATGATCTGCGCCATGGGTCAGAGCGTAGACCGCGGTGGGCGGCCGGCCCAGAGTGCGGGTGGGTGATCGGGGCGAAGAAGTGAGGTGGCTCCGTCTTCAGCCGCGGGCGGGTTGGCGCTCATCGCGTGGAGGGCAAGCGCCGTGTTTCCCCGACTGGTGCCCTGGGTTCTCGTCGCGGTGACCCCATGACAGCACCGTCTCAGTCTTCACGTCGCGCGGTCGGAGACTGCGCGAGCGAGCGGCGAGGAATCTTCTGCATGAGTGCCGAGCCACTCGTGCGAACGGTGACGGGGCCGCTCGAGGTATGAGCGGGCAGCGGCCACCTGGCTCCATCCGTCCTGCGACCTTCAGGACGCCATCGCCCGACGCTTCCGCAGCTGAGAGGTCGTCGTCCTGACGCTGGCTGGCTCGGTCTCACGGATCTGCGTCACCGGTGGTGGGTCGCCGGGGCCCCGGGAGCACATCCGGTCGACGGCGACGACGGCATGAGCCGATGTGGCATCCCCTTCGGACGTGCGGCGACGACGGGGCGACCTGTCCGACTGCTCCCGGCCCACTCGCCCGCGGCGGTGACACGGGCATCGCCGACAGTGCGGTCACGCCGAGGCGGGAAACGCGAGCTGGCAGGGCATCCCGGGTTCGGGGACGGCGGGACTGATGTGCACGGCCCGGCCCGGCAGGGGCTCGACCTCGGTCAGCCGGGGCCAGATGAGCCGGTGCTCGGCGTTCGTCCCGGCCGGCACGAAGAAGCGGTGGGACAGGTGCAGCAGCAGCCGGCCCGTCGCCAGCTCGCGGCCGCCGAACACCGCCAAACGCAGCCCGACGGCCGCCGGACGGCCGAGCCAGTCGTGCACGTCCTCTTCGACCGTGCGGTAGGTGTCCCCGACGCGCAGGCCGGACCACGCGTTCCAGCCCGTGATCACGGCCGTGCCGCCGGCGGCCGCGAGCTCGCGCAGGCGGGCCAGGACGGCCTCCCCGGCTCCCTCGGAGTCCGGGGTCAGCACCGGCAGCCCGGACCGTGCGGCCGCCGCGGCCTCCCCGGTGCCGTCCAGCACGGCCACCGGCCCGCCGCTGCGCACCGCCACCTCGACGACGGCGGCCAGCGTCTCCGCGCGACCTCCCGCGGCCTCGACGATCCACGCGGTGCGTCCCTCCGCGCCGGCCGGCCACCGCCAGGGACGGTGCCGGCCGTGGGCCGCGTCGTCGAGCAGGGCCAGGGCCGTGGCCTCCGCCCGGCGAGCGCGGTCCGGCACCCAGCGCTCCGGCAGGGCGGGGGTGACCACGGGCGGAGGTGTCGGCCAGTCACCCGCCGCGTACTTCTCCACCAGGACCGAGACGACGGCCTCCCAGGGGGCGACGGCCGGGGCGGCCGCGGCCTCGCCCAGCCGTCGCCACACGGGCGTGCCGCCGTCGACCGTCCACTGGGACGCGCGGAACGAGACCGTCGGGCGCCCCGCCGTCGAGAGGATCGCGGAGCCGGGGCGACGCGGGTCGAGCCGGGCCGCGGCAGCCGTGCCCACCAGGTCCCATGACTCCTGCTCCGTCGCGGTGCGCAGGGCGATCGTGCTGCCCAGGTTCGAGCGCAGGTCCGAGCCCACCGCACCCGTGGCCCGCTGCGTGGCCAGGATGAGATGGAAGCCGAGGGAACGGCCCGTGGCGGCCAGACGCTGCAGGACGGCGGCCGCGTCCGGGTGGTCGTCCACGAGCACGCGCAGCTCGTCGATCGCCACGACGAGCCGAGGCAGCGCCGCGTCCGGATGGCGGCGGCGGAAGCCGGGATAGTCGCTGACCCCGGCCTCCGCGAAGAGGGCCTCGCGGCGATGCAGCTCCGCTCGGATGGCGCTCAGCGCCCGCAACGAGGCCGCTCCCACGTGGTTGGTCTCCAGGCTCATCGTGTGGGGGAGCGCGCCCAGCGGACCGAACGACGCGCCGCCCTTGAAGTCCAGCAGCAGGAACGCGACCTCGGCCGGCGGGTGGTGCGCCGCGGCCCCCAGCAGGAGGGACAGCAGGAGGTCCGACTTCCCGGATCCCGTGGTGCCCGCGATGAGCAGGTGTGGCCCGTCGGCGGCCAGGTCCATCTCGACGACGCCCGCCTCGTCACGGCTCCGGGCGAGGGCCACGGTGAGCCCGTCGACGGCATCGCGGGCGCCCACCTGCCCCGGTGGCGTGAGCGTGCCGTCCCCGTCGTCGGTGGGCAGCAGGCCGAGGTCCACGACGTCGTCGGCCAGCTCGGTCAGCCAGGCGACCAGGGTACCGTCGGCGAGACCGTCGGCGGCCATGTCCTCGAAGCGCTGCTGTTCGGCCGGGACCACGACGGTGCGCCCGCGCAGGTCGACGACGGCGTCCCCCGGCGCAGGCGGCGGCCCGGTGAAGTCGTACCGCGTCCAGGGCAGATCCGTCCGGGCCGTGGGCGTCGTCCCCGCGTCGTCGCCGATGGCGGCCCGCCACGCTCGCCACGCCGGATCCAGTGCCGCGTCCTCAGGAGCCGACACCAGCAGCCGCGGGCCGGACCCGCCCGACCACCAGGTGCGGCGGACTCCACCGGCCTCCACCACGAACGCGCCGTCGGCGGCCACCGCGTGCCGCAGGAGCTGGAACACCGCCCACCGGCAGGCCCCGGCCACATCGCGCGGTGGCCCGACCACGACGACGCGCGACTCCGGCGGTGACGTCGTCATCACGGTGCGCCGCGACGTGACGGCCTCCACCCATGCCTCGTCCGGGTCGTCCCGCGACAGGGACAGCGCCCCGACGCCGGAACCCCACGAGACCGCCACGGCCTCGTCGGCCCCTGCCGTCAGTCCGAAGCGGTCCGTCGCGCCGGAGCGGACGGCGCGGGCCACCCCACCGGGGCTCAGTGCCGCCCGAGCCCGCCGGCGGACGACCGCGTCCGCGCGGGCGGCGAGCAGCCGCGCATGCCGCAGCCGGGTACGGCGCTGCATCGCCAGCATGACCAGCGCCACCGCCACGGACAGGACGCCGAACAGCAGGAACATCGGGTTCCCCATCATCAGGACCAGGGCGACCCCGAGCACCAGCGGGCCCAGGGCCGCCACCAGCGGGATCACGACGGACTGCCGGGCCGGTGGGGATCCGAGGTCGACGGCGGGCGGCTCCGGCGTGATCGGCCGCGGCAGGGCGGCCCCGGGCCCGCGGACCAGGCCTAGGGCGGTCCGGCCCACAGGGAGCGGGCTGCGGCCGTCCCACAGGCGTCCGGTGTCCCGAGGACCGTCGTGGACGTGCAGCCCGGTGGGCGCGAGCCGCAGACGCATCGGCCGCGACGGGGCTGAGGGGTCGTCCAGCAGCAGCCGTGCCCCACCGCGTCCCACGCTCAACCCGCCCTCCCCCAGAGGGACGAGGCGGCCGGCGTCGGGTCCGTGCTCGGTGACCACCGCGAGCTCCGGCCCCCGGGCCGGTGCACTCCCGACCCGTTCCGCGTACGTCACGCTGCGCCGCCCGGCAGCGCACCGGCGCAGCGACCGGGCGGGAAAACGTTCCCGCACCGCCCGGTCCTGCTCGTCCGCGCCGGCGGGGAAGTGCTCCACCCGCCATGTCTCGGGAGCGGCCCCGCCCAGGATCCGCACGCTCCAGGCCATCCCCGCCCCTCCCTCCTGAGACCGGCGACTGGCCCGTCCGGCCGCCTGGGGACGACCCTGCCACGGCCTGATGGCGGTTCGGGCGGCCTGTGGACAACTCACCGTCGAACGGGTCCGCCGCCACGTTGTCCACAGTCATGGTGTCCTGGGGCACACGCATCGACGGAACGGGGTATCTTCCTGATCGAGACATGTGCGGCGCTGGGGATGGCGCCGAACCGGGCACAGGAGGGACACATGGATGCGGTGCGCATTCTCGAGGACGAGATCCGGGAGATCGTCCGGCGGCAGGGCATCGACCCGCAGCGTGAGCACGCCCGGGTCCTGACGCTCATCCAGGACGCGGCCGCGGACTACGAGTCCCGCGCGATGGTCAGCTCGCTGCCAGACCTGGAGGATCCCGTGGCGGCGCGGCAGGACCTGTTCGACCGCATCGCGGGCCTCGGGCCGCTCCAGCGGCTCATGGACGATCCCTCCGTGGAGGAGATCTGGCTGAACGCGCCGGACGCCGTCTACTGCGCGCGGTCCGGCCGCTCCGAGCTGACGGGCATCGTCCTGACCGAGGAGGAGGTGCAGGACCTCGTCGAAGTCATGTTGAAGTCCTCGGGCCGGCGGCTGGACCTGTCGATGCCGTTCGTCGACGCGGCCCTGCCGGACGGTTCGCGCCTGCACGTGGCCATCCCCGACATCACGCGGCGGCACTGGGCCGTGAACATCCGGAAGTTCATCGCCCGGGCGCGCCGGCTGGACGACCTCGTCCGGGGCGGTTCCCTCACTCCGACGGCGGCCCGCTTCCTGGACGCGGCCGTGGACGCGGGCATGAACATCCTCGTCAGCGGAGCCACCCAGGCCGGCAAGACCACCCTGCTCAACTGCCTGGCCTCGGCCATCGGCCCGCGGGAGCGCGTGATCACCGTGGAGGAGATCTTCGAGCTGCAGATCCCGGTGCGCGACGTCGTCGGGCTGCAGTGCCGCCAGCCGAACCTGGAGGGCCACGGCGAGATCCCGCTGCGCCGCCTCGTCAAGGAGGCGCTGCGGATGCGCCCGGACCGCCTGATCGTCGGCGAGGTGCGCGAGGCCGAGGCACTGGACATGCTCGTCGCGCTGAACTCCGGCCTGGCCGGCATGTGCACGATCCACGCGAACTCGGCCGCGGACGCACTCACGAAGCTCTGCACGCTGCCCCTGCTGGCAGGGGAGAACATCTCCCGGGACTTCGTCGTCCCGACGGTCGCCACGTGCATCGACGTCGTCGTGCACTGCGAGCGCGACCGCCAGGGCCGCCGGCGGGTGCGGGAGATCCTCACCGTCGGCTCACGGGTGGAGGGTGGGGTCATCGAGACGTCGGCGCTCTTCCAGCGCGACACCGAGGGCGACCTGCGCCTCAACGAGGGTGCGAACCTGGAGTTCGAGGCGCTCGCCCGTCGCGGCGTGGACGTCCACGAGCTGGTGGGGCTCCGCTGATGGCCGCGCTGCTGGGGCTCGCGCTCGGCTGCGGCCTGTTCCTGCTGTGGTGGTCCCTCTGGTCCCCTCCCACGGAGAGACCCGAGGCCGCCCGCGCCGACTCGCGCTTGCGTGTGCTGATCGCCCAGTCCGGCATCCAGCGCCTCAGCCCGGCCGGCGTCGTGTCCGCCATGGCCGTCGGCGGTCTCGTGGTCGGGCTGCTCGTCCTGTCGCTGACCGGCACGTGGACCATCGCCGCGTGCTTCGCCGTCTTCGGGGCGGCCGTGCCCTGGCTGCTGCTGTCCTGGCAGGCCCGTCGGCGGTCCACGGCACTGCGCGAGCTGTGGCCGGACGCGATTGACCACGCCCGGTCGGCCATCCGCGCGGGCCTGACTCTCCCGGAGGCGCTCATCCAGCTCGGGGAGACCGGGCCGGAGGGGCTGCGCGAGCCGTTCCAGCACTTCGCCCGGGACTACCGGGCCGGAGCCCGCTTCGTGGACGCACTGGACCGGCTCAAGGCCCGGATGGCCGACCCCGTCGCGGACCGCCTGGTGGTCTCGCTGCGCCTGACCCGCGAGGTCGGGGGCGCCGACATCGGCCGTCTGCTGCAGACCCTCTCCGAGTTCCTCCGGCAGGACGCCCGCATCCGCGCCGAGCTCGAGGCCCGGCAGTCGTGGACCGTGAACGCGGCCCGGTTGGCGGTGTGCGCCCCGTGGCTCGTGCTCCTGCTGCTGGGGACCCAGCCCGCCGCGGTCGCGGCCTATCGGTCCGCCGCCGGCGGGGCCGTGCTCCTCGCCGGCATGGTGGCCTCCGTCGTCTGCTACCGCGTCATGCTCCGCATCGGCGCGCTGCCCCGGGAGAAGCGGGTGTTCGCATGACGTCCGCGCTGATCTGGGCTGCGCTCCTGGGCCTCACCCTCGGGGCGGGACTGCTCCTCATCCTGGTCACCCAGCCGGTGGGCTGGCGCCCCAGCCTCGAGCAACGGGTCGAACCGCAGCTGCGCCACCACATCCCGGCCTCCCGCCTCCTCGAGGAGGAACGTGCGGGCGCCTCGCCCTGGGGAACGTGGGGACGCATCCTCGATCCCGTGGTGCAGGCCGGAGTCGGCTGGGTCCAGCGCATCTCCCCGGGCGGGGCGGCGCTCGACCGCAAACTGGCCGCCGCGGGGCTCGCGGTCACGTCGACGGACTTCCGTGCCCAGCAGGTCCTGAGCGCGGCCGCGGGGGCCGCCGTGGCGGCCGTCCTCGCGCTCAGCCTCACCGTCACGGGCCGCGTGCCGGTGATCACGGGGGTCGCCCTCGTGATCGCCGGCGGCATGGCCGGGTTCCTGCTCCGGGAGCAGCTGCTCTCCCTGCGGGTGCGACGGCGGCGCGAGGCCATCCTCTCCGAGTTCCCGTCCGTGGCCGAGCTGTTCGCGCTCTCGGTGGGCGCGGGGGAGAGCGCCGCCGGAGCGCTCGAACGCATCGCGGGGACGGCGCGCGGGGAGCTGGCCGGCGAGTTCCGCACCACGCTCGCCGACATGCGTGCCGGGGCGTCGCTGTCCGCGGCGCTCAAGGCCATGGGACGGCGCGTGCAGCTGGCCCCCGTCGAACGGTTCATCGGGGGCGTGCTCATCGCGCTCGACCGCGGCACGCCCCTCGCCGACGTCCTGCGCGCGCAGGCCCAGGACGTGCGTGAGATGGGTCGCCGCGAGCTCATGGAGGCCGCCGGCCGGAAGGAGATCCAGATGATGGTCCCCCTCGTGTTCGGCATCCTCCCGCTCACGGTGATCTTCGCCGTCTTCCCCGGCATCTCCCTGATGCGCCTGGGGTTCTGAAGACCCACAACTGAATAGTCCATCCATCCACCCACGATCACCATCCACTCCGGCCGCACGGGCGGCCGGCCACCCGAGGAGGGGACCATGCTCCACCACCACGCCATCACCGTCCTGGCCGCCCTGCGCGCCCTCATCCACGACGACGTCCGCGACGAGCGCGGCGACGTCCCCGGCTGGGTGATGATCACCCTCATGTCCGCCGTGCTCGTGGCCGGCCTGCTGGCCCTCGCCCTACCGGCGCTCCAGGGACTGTTCAACCAGGCCATCTCCCAGGTGTCCCAGGGCGGCTGAGCATGCCCCGGGGTGCTGTCCACGCCGTGCCGGTGCCCCGTGGCGTCCACATGGGCGTCCGCTGGCGGGACGACCGGGGCGCCGCGGTGGCCGAGTCCACCATGGTGATGACCCTGGTCGTCCTGCTCTTCGCGGCGCTGCTCCAGGCCGGCGTCGTGATCCACACGCGCAACGTGATGATCGACGCCGCCTCCGCCGGCGCCCGGTACGGGGCGCTCGCGGACCGGAGCCCCGAGGACGGCGTCCAGCGGGCTCGGGAGCTGCTCTCGGCCGGCGTGCCCGGCCAGTCCGGGGCCGACGTCGCCGCGGAGCTCACCAGCCAGGACGGGGTCCCGGTCCTGCGCGTCACGGTCTCGAGCTCGCTGCCCGGCCTGGGGTTCCTGCCGGGCCCGATCCCCGTGGAGGTGAGCGGTCATGCGTTCCGTCAATGACGTCCGCGACGAGCGGGGAGCGGCCACGGTCGAATTCCTGGGCCTCACCCTCGTCCTGCTGATCCCCGTGGTGTACCTGATGATCTACGTCTCCCAGGTCCAGGCCGCGGCGTTCGCCTCGGTCGCCGCCGCGGACCAGGCCGTCAAGGCCGTGGTCGCCGAGGCCGATCACCCCAGCGCAGGCGCCGCCCACGCCACCGTCGAGCTCACGCTCGCCGACTACGGCGTGGGCGCCGGCCAGTACGACCTGACCGTCGGCTGCGACCAGGGCGGCTGTGGCACGCTCGAACCGGGCGAGGTCGTCGCCGTGCGGGTGGACGTGGGGGTGCCCGTCCCTCTCACGCCGGCAGCGTGGTCGCTGACCCCCGTGACGGTGGGTTCCGACGCCCGGCAGACGGTGCCGAGGTTCTGATGAGCCGCCGCCTCACCGCTCGCCTGGGTCACGACGACGGGCAGACCACCGTCCTCACCGTCGGCCTGTGCGCCGTGCTCGTGGCCCTCATGCTGGTCATGCTCGCGGTCACCACCGTGCAGTTGCAGCACCGTCGCCTGCAGTCGCTCGCGGACTCGGCCGCCGTCGCCGGGGCAGAGGAGCTCGGCTTCCGGCTGGGGGAGGACCCGGGCGTCGTGCTCTCCGACGACGACGTCGCCGCCTCCGCCAGCGCACACCTCGCGGCCGTCGGTGCCCAGGAGGCCGTGCCCGGGCTCGGCGGGATGAACGCCCGCGTGGCCGACGACGGCACCACCGTCGTCGTCACCCTCGACGCCCGGGCCGATCTGTTCGCCATGACCGGCCCGTTCGCGGGGACACTGCCCCTGTCGGTCCCCCTCGAGGCGACGGGCAGCAGTCGCACTAGCCTGGCCCGGTGATCCGCTTCCTCCACGGCATCGGTGGCCGACCCGCCCACTTCGAGCCCCTGGCCGACGCGCTCGACGCCGCGGCCGACCTCGCGGTCTCACCCGCCCTGCCCGGCCACCCGGGCACGGGCGCCAGCGATCCGGACCGCCACCGCGCCGCACGGCCGGCGACCGATGCGGACCCCGTCCTCGACGCCGCCCGCACCTGGGCGGCGCAGGCCGGCCCCGTGCCGGGGCTGCTGATCGGCCACAGCACGGGCGGGGTCATCGCACTGCGCGCCGTCGCCGACGGGCTGGTGCGGCCCCGCGCCCTCGTGGTCATCGACTCGAACGTCCCGGTGACGGACACCGCCCTGGCCGCCCGGGCGGCCAAGGCCCGCCTCGCCGCCCGCTCGGACTGGCGGAGCATGCTCCGCGCCTCGCTCGCACGCGACCTCCTCGCCCCGGAGCCGTGGCGCGAGCGGATCCTGACCGACCTGGACGCCACGCCGGACCATCCGATGCGCGAGCTCTGGGCCGCCGTCCTCGCCGCGGACACCCGTGCCCTCTGGGCCGGCATCACCGTCCCGGTGCTGTACGTGCGCAGCACCCGGGACGTCCACCAGCGAGACCTGGACGCGGTCATCGCGCACACCACCGTCGTCGACGTCGGCCTGGGCCACTGGCCGCACGTCGCGGAGCCCGAGGCCGTCGCCGGGGTGATCCGGCGCTGGCACACGACCGGCGTCCACCCCACGCGGTAGGCTGGCCGAATCATGGCTGACACTGACTTCTCCGCGGAGATCGACTCCCTGCGCCACACCCTGGCCTCCATCGAGCAGGTCTCGGACCTCGACCGCATCAAGGCGGACATCGCCGAACTGGAGCAGCAGGCCTCCGCACCGGACCTCTGGGACGACCCGGAGGAGGCCCAGAAGGTCACCTCCAAGCTCTCCCACCGTCAGACGGACCTCAAGCGCATCACCTCCCTGGAGGGCCGCATCGAGGATCTGGAGACCATGGTCGAGCTCGCCGCGGAGGAGGACGAGCCCTCCCTCCTGGACGACGCCAACCAGGAGCTGACCTCCATCCGCAAGGCCCTGGAGGAGCTCGAGGTCGTCACGCTGCTCAGCGGCGAGTACGACCAGCGCGACGCCGTCGTGACCATCCGCGCGGGCGCCGGCGGCGTGGACGCGGCCGACTTCGCCGAGACCCTCATGCGCATGTACCTGCGCTGGGCCGAGCAGCGTGGCTGGTCCACCAAGGTCATGGACACCTCCTACGCGGAGGAGGCCGGCCTGAAGTCCGTCACCTTCGAGGTCAACGCGCCCTTCGCGTTCGGCACCCTCTCCGTGGAGGCCGGCACGCACCGCCTCGTGCGCATCAGCCCCTTCGACAACCAGGGCCGCCGCCAGACGTCCTTCGCGGCGGTCGAGGTGGTGCCGCTGATCGAGTCGGACGACTCCATCGAGATCCCCGAGTCCGAGATCAAGGTGGACGTGTTCCGCTCCTCGGGCCCCGGCGGCCAGTCCGTGAACACCACGGACTCCGCCGTCCGCATGACGCACCTGCCCACCGGCATCGTCGTGTCCATGCAGAACGAGAAGTCGCAGATCCAGAACCGTGCCGCCGCCCTGCGCGTGCTCCAGTCCCGCCTGCTGCTGCTGCGCAAGGCCGAGGAGGACGCGAAGAAGAAGGAGATGGCCGGCGACGTCAAGGCGTCCTGGGGCGACCAGATGCGCTCCTACGTGTTGAACCCGTACCAGATGGTCAAGGACCTGCGCACGGGCCACGAGGAGGGCAACCCCTCCTCCGTGTTCGACGGCCACATCGACGATTTCGTGGACGCCGGGATCCGCTGGCGCGCCGAGCAGGTCAAGGCCGCCCAGGAGGACTGAGCCCCGCGGCGCGGCCCCGCCGCCCGGGCCACCACGACGCCGGCCCGCACCTCCGCAGCGAGGCGCGGGCCGGCGTCGTCGTTCAGGCTCCGCAGGGGCCTCGGGCCTGGCCTGGGAGACCGGCCCGGTGGAATGCTCGAAGCGCCGGGGCGGGCGCCCCCGCGCGCCGGCCCGGCACCCGATTCCATCCCCACTCAGGAGGTCGACCAGCATGACCATGCGCGCCGCCCGTTGGCACGGCAAGAAGGACATCCGCATCGAGGAGATCGACTCGCCCACGGCCGGTCCAGGGCAGGTCCTCGTGGACGTCGCGTGGTGCGGCATCTGCGGCACGGACCTGCACGAGTACCTCGAGGGTCCGATCTTCATCCCGCCGGCCGGGCACCCGCACCCGATCTCCGGCGACGCCGCCCCCGTCACGCTCGGCCACGAGATGTCCGGCACCGTCGCCGCCCTGGGCGAGGGCGTCACGGACCTCGAGGTCGGCCAGAAGGTCGTCGTGGAGCCGTACATCGTGCGCGAAGAGGACCAGGACCGACCGGACTACAACCTCGCGCCGGACATGAACTTCATCGGCCTGGGCGGCAACGGCGGCGGCCTGGCCGAGCAGATCGCGGTGCAGCGCCGCTGGGTCCACCCGGTGGCCGACTCCGTGCCTCTCGACCAGGCCGCGCTCATCGAGCCGCTCTCGGTGGCCCACCACGCGTGGGTGCGGGCCGGCTCCCCGACGTCGGGCGTGGCCGTGATCGGCGGCGCCGGCCCCATCGGCGCGCTCACCGCGGCCGTGCTCAAGGGCAAGGGCCTGACGGTGTACGTCTCCGAGCTCTCCGAGCTGCGCCGGCAGAAGGTGCTCGAGGCCGGCGTGGTGGACGAGGCGTTCGACCCCCGCGAGGTGGACGTGCCCGCGAAGATCCGCGAGCTGCACGACGGCCAGGGCGCGGACGTGGGCTTCGAGTGCACCTCGGTGGACGTGGTGCTGGACATGCTGCTGGACGCGGTCCGTCCCGGCGGGGAGATCGTCAACGAGTCCATCTGGGGCCACGAGCCCGCCGTGGCCCTGCACAAGCTGGTGATGAAGGAGATCGACCTGCGCGGCACCATCGCGTACGCGAACGACCACGCGGACACCATCCGCATGGTCGAGGACGGCGCCGTGGACCTCGCGCCGTTCATCACCGGCAAGATCGGCCTCGACGACCTGGTCGACCAGGGCTTCGAGACCCTCATCCACCACAACGAGACGGCCGTGAAGATCCTCGTCTCGCCGACCGGCCAGGGTCTCTGAGGCTCCGGCCCGACCCCCGGACGTCCCGACGACGGCCCGCGCCCGCAGCCGGCGGGTGCGGGCCGTCGGGTCCCTGCACCGCGGCGCGCCGTCATGGATGCGTCGTCGCCTGGCGCGCCTGTGACCGGGGTCATAGACTGCATTTGAGTGAATCGTGATGAACCGAGTTGAACGTCCCAGGAGGACCGCATGACCGCCGAGCTGCCCCAGCCTCAGCCCACCGATGCCGTGATCGTGGGCGGTGCCCGCACGCCCTTCACCCGGCTGCTCTCGCAGCAGGCCGACCTGCGCGCCGTGGACCTGGGCGCCCACGCGATCACGCACGCGCTCGAGCGCGCCGGCGTGGCCCCCGAGGACGTGGACATGGTCTACATGGGCCAGGTCGTGCAGGCCGGCGCGGGCCAGAACCCGGCCCGCCAGTCCGCGCTCGCCGCGGGCATCCCGTGGAACGTCCCGGCCATGACGATCAACAAGGTGTGCCTGTCCGGCCTCACCGCCGTGATCGACGCCGCCCGTCTCATCCGCCTCGGCGAGGCGGACGTGGTGGTGGCCGGCGGTCAGGAGTCCATGACCAACGCCCCGCACCTGCTGCCCGGCGCGCGCAAGGGCTTCAAGTACGGCCCGGCCACCATGCTCGACGCCGTCGCGTGGGACGGCCTCACCGACTCCCTGAGCCACGAGGCCATGGGCGAGCTGACCGAGTCCGGCAACGGCGAGCGGAACATCGCCCGCGCCGAGCAGGACGAGGTCGCCGCGGCCTCGCACCAGCGGGCCGCCCGGGCCCAGTCCGAGGGCGTCTTCGAGGGCGAGATCGCCCCGGTGGAGGTCCCGCAGCGCAAGGGCGACCCGCTGGTCGTCTCCCAGGACGAAGGGGTCCGCCCGGACACGACCGCCGAGTCGCTGGGCGCTCTGCGCCCGGCGTTCGCGAAGGACGGCACGATCACGGCCGGCAACTCCTCGCCCCTGTCCGACGGCGCCGCCGCCCTCGTGGTGACCTCCCGTGCCTTCGCCGAGGAGAAGGGCCTGACGATCCTCGCCACGGTGGGCGCACCCGGCCAGACCGCCGGCCCGGACAGCTCGCAGCTGCACTCGCAGCCCTCCGACGCGATCAACGCCGCCATGCGGAAGCAGGGCTGGGACGTGGCCGACCTCGACTTCATCGAGATCAACGAGGCGTTCGGCGCGGTGGCCGTCCAGTCCCTGCGCGACCTCGACTACCCGCACGAGAAGACCAACATCCACGGCGGCGCCATCGCCCTGGGCCACCCGATCGGCGCGTCCGGCGCCCGGCTGGCCCTGCACGCCGCCCTCGAGCTCGACCGGCGCGACGGCGGCCGCGCGGCCGTCTCGCTCTGCGGCGGCGGCGGCCAGGGCGAGGCCCTGATCCTCTTCCGCTGACGGACCGCCCCTGAGAGAAAGGACCCCGGACATGGCTCTCGACAAGACCGTGGCCACGCCCGCCGAGGCGGTGGCGGATGTGCCGGACGGCGCGTCCCTGGCCGTCGGCGGCTTCGGACTCTCCGGCAACCCCGTGCAGCTCATCGAGGCCCTGCTCGAGCAGGGCGCCACGGACCTGTCCGTCGTCTCCAACAACTGCGGCGTGGACGGCTGGGGCCTGGGCCTCCTGCTCGGCGCGCGCCGGCTGCGGAAGATGACCTCCTCCTATGTGGGGGAGAACAAGGAGTTCGCCCGCCAGTACCTCGAGGGCGAGCTCGAGGTGGAGCTCGTCCCGCAGGGCACCCTCGCGGAGAAGCTCCGTGCCGGCGGCGCCGGCATCCCGGCGTTCTACACCCGCTCCGGCGTCGGCACCCAGGTGGCCGAAGGCGGCCTGCCCATGCGCTACGACGCGGACGGCACCGTGGTGAAGTCCTCGCAGGCCAAGCCCACGGACACGTTCGTGCTCGGCGAGGGCTACCTCAGCCAGACCCCGGACGAGCCCGAGACCTATGTGCTCGAACGCTCCATCGTCACCGACTTCTCCCTCGTGCACGCCTGGAAGGGCGACCGCCACGGCAACCTCGTGTTCCGCAAGGCCACCCGCCAGTTCGGCCCGCCCGCGGCCATGGCCGGCCGGGTGTGCATCGCCCAGGTGGAGGAGCTCGTCGAGCCCGGCGAGATCGACCCGGATGACGTGCACCTGCCCGGTGTCTTCGTGCACCGGATCGTGGAGGTCGGCACGGACATCGAGAAGCGGATCGAGAAGCGCACCGTGCGCGCATCGGGGGAGGAGCAGGCATGAGCGAGCAGACCACTGAGCGTCCCCAGGGCCTGAGTCGTGACCAGATGGCGGCCCGCGCCGCCCAGGAGCTGCCGGACGGCGCCTACGTCAACCTCGGCATCGGCATGCCCACGCTGATCCCCAACCACATCCCCGCCGGGCGGTCCGTGGTGCTGCAGTCCGAGAACGGCATCCTCGGCACGGGCCCGTACCCCACGGAGGACGCCGTGGACCCGGACCTGATCAACGCGGGCAAGGAGACCGTCACCGTGAACCCGGGGGCGTCCTTCTTCGACTCCGCGCTGAGCTTCGGCATGATCCGCGGCGGCAAGATCGACGTCGCCGTCCTGGGCGGCATGGAGGTCTCCGCCGCGGGCGACCTGGCCAACTGGATGGTGCCCGGCAAGATGGTCAAGGGCATGGGCGGTGCGATGGACCTCGTCCACGGCGCCGGCCGCGTGATCGTCATGATGGACCACGTGTCCAAGGACGGGACCCCCAAGATCGTCGACCAGTGCACCCTGCCCCTGACCGGCCGCGCCGTCGTCGACCGCATCATCACGGACCTGGCCGTGATCGACGTCGTCGGCACCCCGGAACAGCCCCGCCTGGCGCTCGTGGA
The DNA here is from genome assembly GCF_054960655.1 of Micrococcus sp. PSi08. Lineage (NCBI taxonomy): Bacteria > Bacillati > Actinomycetota > Actinomycetes > Micrococcales > Micrococcaceae > Micrococcus > Micrococcus sp. PSi08. The sequence goes on from NZ_JBHNYP010000023.1 coordinate 41,875, forward strand.
GACCGCGCCCGGCATCACCGAGGAGCAGGTCCGCGCGCTCACCGGCGCGCCGCTGGACTGAGCCGACGACGCCGCCCCGCGGCCCCGGCGCACCGCCTCGGCGGGCATCGGGCCGGCACGGGATAGACTGGACGGCCGCGCCCTGATCGGGGCGCGGCCGTCGCCGTGGACGCTGGAAGGACGTGAGGCCATGGGCAAGAACAGCAAGGGCAAGGCCGCCAAGCAGCCGGCCCCCGGCGAGCGCCAGGTGATCGCCAACAACAAGAAGGCGCGCCACGACTACACCATCCTCGACACGTACGAGGCCGGCATGGTGCTCACCGGCACCGAGGTGAAGTCGCTGCGCGAGGGCAAGGCCTCGCTCGTGGACGGCTTCGCGGTCTTCTACCGGGACGAGCTGTGGCTCGAGCAGGTCTACATCCCGGAGTACCTCAACGGCTCGTGGACCAACCACGCCGCCCGCCGCCGCCGCAAGCTGCTGCTGCACCGCGCCGAGCTGACGAAGATCTCCCGCCAGATCCAGGATCCGGGCCTGACCATCGTGCCGCTGTCCCTGTACTTCCTGAACGGGCGCGTGAAGGTGGAGATCGGCGTCGCGCGCGGCAACCGCGAATACGACAAGCGGCACAAGCTGCGCGAGCAGCAGGACAACCGCGAGGCCCAGCGGGCCATGCGGATGCGCAACCGGCGCGCCGGCGTGGCCTGAGCGCGGTGGACCCCTTGGGAATGCCTCGGGGGCGTGCTACGTTGTATCTCTCGCAGGGCCGGTTTCAGGACCGGCGGGCCTCGCGCCCTCCGCCTGCAGTGGTGATTGACAACCTCATAGAGGAGTCGCCCCCATGGGGCCGATCGGTTTCGACGGTGTGTGTCGCGTCGGGAGAAGCGGGCCGAGGATGCAGAGTCATCTCGTCAAACGCTCTCTGCAAACCAATAAGTGCCGAATCCAAGCGCACTGACTTCGCTCTCGCTGCCTGATCAGTGATCGAGTCCGTCACCCCGAGGTCGCTGTCGCCTCGGATCGTGGCGTCAGCTAGATAGCCACTGGGCGTCACCCTCGCCGGGGGTCGTGACGCCGACATCAATCCGGCTGGGTCCGGGTTGGCCGCCCGTCTGCGGGACGGCCAGGACCGAGCAACACCCACAGCAGACTGCGCCCGGAGAAGACCCGGCAACACCTCATCGGACGCGGGTTCAATTCCCGCCGGCTCCACTCACCACCACGGGAAGGCCCCGGAATCACCCCGATTCCGGGGCTTTTTCGCGTCTTCATGCGGTTGTGGTTCGCTGTCCGCCCGGTCAGGGGCGGTCGCTGATGGTCACACGGTAGCATGGGTCTTGACCGCAAGTTGTCCATACGGTCAGGAATCCCGACGCCGAGGTGAGCATGGTCAACCCCCCGAAGAAGAAGACCCCACGCGGGATCACCCAGGTCGGGCCGCGCAACTATCGCGCCCGGATCATGGTTGACGGGGCGCACCACTCACTCGGCTACTTCCAGACCATCAGCGACGCCCGCGCCGCACTGGAAATCGCCCGCGCCGACCTCGCCCGAGGTGTGTTCATCCCACCCGCCGAGCGCAAAGCCGCCGCCCGAGCTGCAAACGCTCGCGCCCAGCTCGAACAAGAACAGGCAGGGCGCACCGTGGCCGAACTCGCCGCCGCATGGCTTGCATGGCTGAAACGACGCGGGCGCAAACAGGGCACCATCTACACCTACGAACGGCGTCTACACGCCCACTACCTGCCCGAGTTCGGTACACGCCCCGTGCAGTCCGTCACCGGCCCTGAGACGCGCGTGTGGGCCGACACCGCCCCCCACGACGCCGTGCGCAACGTCGCCGCTATGTGGGCATACGGGGCGGGGGAGAGCAAAGGTCTGGACGCGCGAACGTTCCAGCCGTGGTGTGAAGACAACCCCGCCGCCGGGCTGGACCTCAGCACCCCCGAGCGGACCACCAACCGCAACGAGCAGATTGCCACGCCCGAGCAGATCGCGGCCATTGCCGAGCACATGCCCGAGGGGGAGCGTCTGGCCGTGTTGCTGTCCGGCTGGGCTGGGCTGCGCATTGGGGAAGTCCTCGCCCTGCGCCGCCGTCATGTCCACTACAACGGTTCACGTTGGACGGTCACCGTTGCTGAGCAGGTCCAGGCGCGGGGGAGCGGCGTACGTATCGAGACGCCGAAGACCCGTGCGGCACGCCGGACTATCCCGGTCCCGCCCATCGTCGTGTCGTCCCTGGAGACTCACCTAGAGGGGATGGACTCCGCTGAGACGGACGCGCTGCTGTTTCCCCGCCACCCTGGCAGTCCAGAGCCACACCACCCGAACACGGTGCGCCAGCATTTCAATAGGGCCGTCGCTGCGGTGAACCTCGCCACGGCGACGGCGAATGCGGACCGCGAGCCGGGGGAGCGCGTGGCGTTGTTGGAGTCGTTCACCTGGCACGGCCTGCGTCATAGTGCTCTGACACACCTGGGGCACCAGGGCGCGACCCTGGCCGACCTCATGGCCTTTGCCGGGCATACGGACATTGAGGCGGTGAAGGTGTATCAGCATGCGACGTTGGATCGCCTGGCAACCCTGACTGCGGGGATGGGTGACGGCGCGCATGGCATTTCCTGAGCGGGCTTGACCGCTCCCGCCGCGTGAGGGTAGCCTGATGATAAGTCGCTAGAAATGCGACTAGCTCCCGTCATGCCGGAAACCACGGGACCGGCCCTACTGACCATCGGTCGGAGGATTCCGTCTGTGGCCCATGTGCCCGGCGTTGAGAGATGGATTAGGGGCGCGCACGAAAGTTCGTGACCATGCTTGACAGCCCGCGACGGTGGGCGGTACCCTAAAACAAGCGGGAGAAGTGTTTCTAAATGCTCTTCGGCTCAGATCGCCTGACGACTACCCGCTCCGAGGTTCGCCCCGGACGTTGACACCCCAACTCCCGGCATCCCCAAATCCGGCCCGCGCCGTGTGGGTTGTTGACAGGGCATGAGGCCCCTCAGAAGCGGTATTCGTCGCCCCCGTTGCGCACAGTTGAACACCTGCGGCCATACTTGACAGCTCCCCCCGCCGGGCCCTAGCCTGTGATTAAGTCGCTAGAAATGCGACTAGCTCCCGTCATGCCGGAGACCACGGGACCGGCCCTGCTGAGTTTCACTCGGAGGATTGGGGGGGAGGGCTCCGCTCGCTGGCCCGCCGGCGACGTAGACAGGATCGCTAAGAAGCGCGCCCAAAATCCGTTGCACGACGGTCGGTCAGAGAGGTTCGCCTCCAACCGCTAAAAGTACCTCCAACGTGCCCATTTCCAGGCCGTCCCACACGGGGCGGCCTTTGTTGTGCCCAGCCCGGCGCGGGTGAGTGCTCGCGCATACGCTTGACACCGCCCCACCTGTCACCTACTGTGTGTTTAGGTCGCCACTCGTCTGAGGGGCGGCCTTTCTCGTGCCCAGCCCCAGAACAGAAACGGCCACGGCACAACACCACACGGCAGTGCAGAGAGGAGCGCCTCCAGCCGTAAGCCCCCCAGCCACCCCACCCATTCTTAGGCCGTCCCACACGGGGCGGCCTTTTTCGTACCCAGCCCCGCAAGGGGCTTTTTTTGTGCCCACAGAAAGGAACCCGCCGTGAAGCACACCCCCACCCCGTTCGAGTTCGACACCAAGACCGCAGCCGAATACCTCGGGATTTCAGAATCCACATTCCGCCGCATGGTGGCCCGTGGAGAAGTCAAGGCGTACCGCATCGGACAGCGCGCTATCCGATTCCGTCGCGCCGATCTCGACCGAGCCGTGAAGGAGGTAAACCCCGCCACGTTCGCAGCTGTGAACGGCTGACCCCGCAACCGCACACCTCACCAATGATGACGCCGGGGAGGGAACAAAAGGAGAGCCCGGCCCGTCACGATGCGCCACCCGGCGCAGATCGGAAAACCAATGTTCCCTAGCAAGAATGAACGCCGCCCCCTCACCCCGGGAGCGGCGTCCAACCACACCGATTCAGCACCTACCGAAGACCCGAATCTGTCTCTTATTTTACCGGATTCATCGGATCTTGTCGCGGGCGTTTTCGTGCTCGTGGTGACAGTGCCAGACGACCCCGAACCCCGCCACCGTCGCCGGATCTTCTTCAGCCTGAAGGCTGCGGAGAGGGCTGCTGCCCGCGCCGTCACGCGCGGCCACCGGGCCGAGGTGGTCCTGTGCCGTCTCGTGCCGGAGACCTACGGAGGTGAGGCCCGTGTCTGAGCTGCTGCGCAAGATCGCTGAGACATTCGCGCCCACCTGTGCGTGCGGGGACGCGGCCCGCGCCCTCGCACACGTACTGGCCGGGCTGACCGATACCGAGGTGTACCGCCAGGGCTACAACGCCGGACGCGCCGACCTCGTGGCCGAACAGATCGACTACCAGTCATCCCGTGCCCTCCGCGCCCAGGCCGCACGCAAGCAGTGGGACGCGAACGCTAAACGCTCGTGGTGGGCCGACTGTGAGTGTGCCGCGTGCAAGGGCGCACCTGCTGATGGGTGGTGCCGCTGCGTGTTCTGCCAGGTGGCCGGATTCGTCGGAGACCAGGTGTTTCGTTACGGCGAACATGATGCAGACGGGGGCCGCGTGGTGACCGAACGGACGATGGGGGCAGGGGGTATCTACGTTGACGCCGCATGATCTCGAAGAACTCGACATGACGGATGAGACGGACGGTTCGGCCTATTCGTCCGGTCCGTCCGGTCCGTCCGGTTCGACCAGAGAGACCGGACCGATTGGCCCGATTCCGCACCTGGCACACCGCCGCACGCGCCGAGGAGGTGGCCGACCTTGACCACGCCGCATGACCTGGAAGAGATCGACCTGAGCACTGCAACCCGTGAGCGCCCGGACTACTTCGCGCCCGACCTCTACGCCGAGCAGACGCCCGCACCTGAGCGCCTGGGGGAGCAGCACCGGGGACAACTCCGCATGGCCCACCGGCTCGCCGAGGCCTATGAGGGCCGTTTGATGTACGTCAACGGCATGGACTGGCACCACTGGGACGGAACACGGTGGGCACCGGATGAGACCGCCGCCGCTGAACGTGCCGTGCACGACGTGCTGCGCTCCGCTCTGGCCGAGTCCCACGACGGTGACCGCAACCTGCGTGATGATGTGCGCCGGTGCGAGAACGCCGCCGGCATTCGCGGCGTCCTGGACATCGCGGCCACCCTGCCCGGTATCCGGGTGCCGGTGTCTGCCCTCGACGCTGACCCGTACCTGCTGAACGTCGCCAACGGGACGTTGGACCTGCGAACGCGCACCCTG